>NZ_JAVRCL010000012.1:115863-140603 GCF_034530775.1 Nostoc sp. DedSLP04
AGGAGTTAGGAGTTTTTTCTTAACTTCTAACTCCTAACTCTTAACTTCTAACTTTTGAGATGTGTTGTTTGTTGTTGTTAAACTGGGAGTTGAGAAGTATCATCTCCCAGTCTTAGTATGTATTTCAACTAAATAACACAACGGAGAGCAAAAAAATGCGGGTATCACTTGAACGCACGGGTGGCTTTGCTGGAATTACCAAGAAGACAACCGTTGATACAGATACTCTCCCGCCACATGAAGCTGCCACACTTCCCCAACTAGTGGAAGTTGCTGATTTATTTAGGCTACCGGAACTAATTACTTCGCCAAATCCCCAGAGCGATCGCTTTCAATATAAATTAACAGTAGAAGATAACGGCAAGCAACATACAGTGACTGTCAGTGAGTCAGCATTGCCAGGAACCTTAAGACCCCTAATTGAATGGCTACAGATGGTAGCACAGAAAAAGTAAAAATAATTGATTAATTTAATTTTTGAGTGTAAGCAAAGGGGTATTTGATACCTGTGTTGCAAATTTGCCGATGCGAGGATATTTAGTAGTGGTTGGTTTTATCTCCAAAATACGCAAAAAACTTTCTTGTACTTTATTATAAATAATACAGAGACACGCGATCGCTTCTTAAACTTCTTCTACACGGATAAACCCAAAGTTGCTCTTGGACCAACACAGTTTCAAGGCATAAAATCTATACCTAACACTGTAGAATATCTCCTCAGTACTCAGAATTGTGGCACAGTGGTAGTGAGATTTTAAGCAACACGGTATTAGTTTATATCCAGGCGAGGGTAAAATGACACAAAATTCAGAAAATACTTTAAAAGTTGCTCAACAGGCATTTGAGGGTCTAACGCATGGTATGGCAACAGGAGAGTGGGAAGCATTGTTAGATATGCTCACAGAAGATTTCACCCTTTGGTTTCCAATGGCAAAATTCCACGGTTTAAACGTGGGAAAAGAAAGAGCTAGAGAATTTTTCGAGTACGTTTCTGAATCCTTTAGTCCTGGGTTGAAGCTGATTGGTCTAGACCGTGTTACTAGTAATGAAACGACTGCTGTCTTTGAGTTTCGGGACGAGGGGCTTTTATTCGGACAGCCTTACAGAAATCGGGTAGCAGTTTCTTTTGATGTGCGTGGAGACAAAATTTGTGGGTATAGGGAATATTTTGGCAGCGATGGTAAATCGTATTAAATAAGTCGGAATTATGAATTATTTAATTGATTTTTATTAGTTACTCTCAGGGTTGAGTTCGTTAATTTCTCTGCACTTAGCCTCTGCGGCTTGATATGCTGCCAGATAGTCTTGACCACCCAACATTACATCACCGTAATATTCATAAGGTGGATCGCCATAAATTGGCAATGGATCGTCTTCTGGATAATCTTCTTTTGATTCTTCAATGATAGCTTTCAGTTTTTTAACAGTCAAACTATGTGCTGCAAAATACCAGATTTCTTGAGGATTTTTGTTCAGGTGAGGTAACGTGGGATCGATAATCCGGACATCAGAGGTATCGTCTAGCTCAATCCAACTGTGTTCGATCGGTCTATATGGTTTTCCAGCAAAAGCTAAAAATCCCTGAATATACTTTGCTCCCTCAGTAGATAATGCTGCTTTATAAGCATTATCAAACGGAGTGCTAGCTCTGCTGTTTATCTGTTCAGCAATTTTGATTGACAGCGTTTCATCCAATAGTTTGTTCATCAATAGCAAGGATTAGAGCAGCCATAAAAACATATTACCACTGCTACTGACCATTTTGCTTGGGCATTGGGAATTAGTTATTCACTAATGACTAATGACAAATGACTAATGACAAACTCTACTTTGTGCTAATCACCATCTGTAAATTTATTAATAAGTCGCTTGAGGTGTAGGGCTTGGACAAAAGGGTTTTAACACTATTACCAAGGTTTTTAATCATTTCATGATTGGAGGCTAATCCACTAACACCAATAATTTTGATATCTGGATTAATTTTTTTCAATACATTGATAGTTGTTGGCCCATCCATAGATGGCATCATCATATCAACTAACACCACACTAATTTCTTGTTGATGTTTTGTATATAGTGCGATCGCATCAATACCATCACTAGCCACTAAAACTTTATAAGCATTTTGTTCTAACCAGGTTTGAGTAACCTCTCGAATTGAATCTTCATCATCAACAACGAGAATTAATTCTCCATGCCCTGCTGGTAATTCCTGATATCTAGCTAATTTACTATCTGCTTCGATTGTTTGCGTTACGGGTAAGCAAACTTGAAACTCTGTACCTTTGCCCACTTCACTAACTACATTCACAAAACCGCTGTGGCTTTTGATAATGCCAAGGACTGTTGAAAGACCAAGCCCTGTGCCTTTACCCACTTCTTTTGTTGTGAAAAATGGCTCAAAAATTCTATCTATTATTTCTCTTTTAATTCCTATACCTGTATCGCGCACGGTAATCATCACATAAGAACCCGCCTTAGCATCAATATTCATCCGAGCATAATGGCTATCAACCCAGAAATTCTTCGCAGAAATCTTTAGGATACCGCCATGAGGCATAGCATCACGAGCATTAATGCAGAGGTTCATCAGCACTTGGTGTATCTGAGTTGCATCACCAAAGACATCCCACAGGTTTTGCCCAGGAACATCAATGTCGATTTCAATAGCTCTGGAAAATGTTTGCTTAACAATGTTTTCGATTTCTAAAATTGAATTCCGTATCTGTAAGGTTTTAAAGTTACCTACAGAGCCACGTGAAAACCATAGCACTTGTTTAACTAAATCTGCTGCACGTTTAATATTAGTTTCCATAATTGTCAGCCATTTCTGACTATTTTCATCCGGCAGCTTTGCCTCTAAAAGTTGTACTGTCATCATCATCGGTGTCAGTGCATTGTTGAGGTCATGGGCGATGCCACTTGCTAGAGTGCCAAGACTCTCCATCCGTTGGGCCCGGAGAAACTGGGCTTCAAGTTGCTTTTTCTCTGTGATGTCGGAGTTGACAATCAGGATGGATTTGGCTTGCCCCTCATCATCATTTACTAGTGTCCAGCGACTAGCAACGATGATTTCTTTGCCTTGTTTTGTGACTTGATATAACTCACCTTGCCACGCACCACTCTCAGCTAAAGTTTCCTGGATGTTTTTCAATTGCCAAAAACTTTGCTTTTGATAAAAAAGCTGATTTGCATTCTTGCCCACTACTTCTTCTGCCATCCAGCCGTAGAGATGTTCAGCCCCTTGATTCCAAAATTGAATTTGGTTAATCAAATTTTGAACGATAATCGCGTCTGTGGTGATGTTAAGCAAAGCAGCTTGCTCGCGGATTTTTTGTTCTGCATCTTTGCGATCGCGTAGCGCAGCTTGCTGTTCGGTAATATCAATTACAAAGCCCGCCATTCGAGCAACTTTACCTGTAGAGTCTAAAAAGATATACCCATTGTTCTCAACTGTGATATAAGTGCCATCTTTACGACATACGCGAAATTCAAGATGGAATCGCTCTTTTGTGGATAAAACCCGGTTAATCTCTTTGTTAAAAAAGCTGCGATCGTTAGGATGAATCAATTCTAACCAGCGGTTCAAACCTCCCAACATCTCAGGCATAGAGTAACCTAATATTCGCTCTACATTGCCATCATATTTAATCTCATTGGTATGTAAGTGCCAGTCGTAGAGAATCTGACCACTTGCTTGAATTAGTGCTTGATAGCGATTGTTCCACTCATCTAATGCATCTGAATGACATCGTAGTTTTTCCTCTACCCGCTGACGCTCCAAGATTTCGCTCTCTAAACGGTTATTTTGCTCTGTAAGTTTTTTTGTGAGGTTCCGTAAACGTAAATGGGTATTTATCCTAGCTAAAACCTCTTGAGATTCTAAAGGTTTGGTAATGTAATCTACAGCCCCAAGATTCAAACCTTTAACTTTATCTACCTTGTCACTCATGGCAGTTATAAATATTACGGGAATATCTTGAGTAGCTGTATTTTTTTTCAAAAGTCTACAAGTCTCAAAACCGTCAATTCCTGGCATTAATACATCCAGTAAAATCAGGTCAGGTGAAGCATATTCTGCCATTTGAATGGCACTTTGTCCATCTTCAGATACTAAAACTTGAAAGCTGTAATAATCTAAAAAGTCAAATAATACTTGTAAATTAACAGGAGTATCATCGACTATTAAAATAACAGGTTTTTCATTTATATTAACATTCATACTTGCCTCTTATTAAATTTATTTGAAAACTTCTATAATTGATTTTTATTGAAAATAAAATCTTTAAAATACTTACGTAAAACTACAGGTGGTAGGGGCAATTCATAAATTACTCCTATCTAAAAATCAGGGTTTCAGCTATTGTTTGCGTAACTCCTGCTTTAGCAAGTTGATGAAGATGTGTGGCAGATGGCACTCGATCGCCTACTTGTTGGAATAGCAAAAATAATTTTGCTATTTAAAATGTCTCTTGGCTGATTTGAGATACCATACTTTCTGCCAATTTTTTAGATACACACAAATTTTAGACTTAAATTAAAAAGATTTAATTAAATAAAAGTAAACTATTTCCACAAAATAGCGGTTTCCAAGTGATGAAGTATATATAGGAATCCGGTTTGATTCGGAGAATTTACTTGCGTGGGCAGGGAACAGGAAAGAAGGCATAGATCCGTACTGAGTCTTGTTCAAAAATAAAATAGGAGTCCTATACCTCATTTTTATTAGAAAAAGCTATATAGCGATCGCACTTTTATTCTCTTTCCAAAAACAAATAAATATATATATGGAAAAGTTAAGGGCGCACAGCTAGCTGCACGCCTTTACTATGTTTATCTATAAATAAATCTATGGAGTTGTGGAGGGATCGAGTTTTAGCCGAGCCGTTTTGGGGTGACAGGGACTTCCCCAACAAACCTGCCCAGAAGGCATATTAGTAAAAACACTACTCCGAGCGCCAATTACAGCATTAGCCCCGATTTGCACTCCTGGCCCAACAAAACAATCAGCCGCTACCCATGCACCATTTTCAATGGTGATACTTGCTGTTTTCAACCCAAAGGCAGGATCTTGGAGATCGTGAGTACCAGTACACAGGTAACTTTTTTGGGAAACTACGCAATGTTCGCCGACTTCGATCCGATCGAGGCTATATAAAACTACGTTATCTCCAATCCAACTGTAGTTACCAATGGTAACTTTCCAGGGGTAGGTAAATCGGGCTGTAGGTCGAATTAATACACCTTTGCCGATACGAGCGCCAAATAATCGTAGCAAAGCACAACGTACAATATTTAACGGTTGAGGAGTTAGAGGAAAGGCGATCGCTTGTACAAACCACCATAATAAAACATACCAACTTGGACGCCCCCGGGCAAACCAAGATTGGTCATATTTGCGTAAATCTACGAAAGGTTGGTCATTAGTCATTAGTCATTAGTCATTGTCAGGAATCAATGGTCAATAGCTTTGCTTCTGCTTCTCTGCTCCCCTGCTCACCTGCTCCCTCCTTCGGCGTAGTTGCAGTATTTAAGTGACCACCACAGTTGCGTAATTCGTAAAGTTTAACGCCAATTTGATATTCATATTGACTGAGTAAACGTGCATAGATATATCCTGCTTTGCCATCTAAAAAACCGCGTTGAATTATATAAAATAAAACAAACCGCAAAACGGGTTTAAATGGTAGGTGTACCCAAACTTTTTTCAAAAATCTTTTGCGTTGTACGGCATCGCCAAATAGATTAGCGCCGATAGTACCACTATCATCTTTACCTGTAAGAATATTAAAATAAACCCTGGCTTCCCAGTTGGAATATCTGTTGTGCCGTTCTAACCAGTGGTAAAGGTCGCGGAAGTCTTCGTGGAGCATGTCATTTTTGAGATACCCAACTTTCCCTTGCAAAATCACGTGTTCGTGAACTTCGTTATCACCAGTATTAGGAATATCTTCTGTATTTAGATTTTCGTAGCGACCTTTTTTATGTTGAAATAAACGTAGATTCCAATCAGGATATTTCCCGCCATAACGAATCCATTTTCCTAAGAAAAATACGCGGCGGTTGAGATAATAACCTGTATATTCATCATTTTTAATTACTTGCTCAATTTCTGACCAAAGTTCGGGGGTGATGCGCTCATCACAATCTACAATTAGCACCCATTCATTACGAAAAGGCAAATTATCTAAAGACCAATTTTTCTTTTTAGGCCAGCGTCCATTGAAGTTGAATTGTACGACATTTACACCGTAACTTTTAGCAATCTCAATGCTGTTGTCAGTACTTTGAGAATCTACTACAAATATTTCATCTGCTCTGCTGAGGCTAGTAAGGCAAGCAGGCAAGTTAGCTTGTTCATTTTTTGCCGGAATTAGTACTGAAACTGGTATTTTAGATGACATATTGAGTAAAAATTATGTTACTGGTTATTTCTTATTTGATGTAGATAAAAGACCCTGAATAGCAGCATTTAAGTAACCAATCTGACCGTAAGCATACACCAGTTTGTCAAACCGTTCTGCTGGATCGGAGAAATACTGTAAAGCCTTATACAAGCCTCGCACAAACCGTTCGCTACCTCGCTGTAATTGAGCGATCCCAGCTTTACCAGCGAGTTGTTCTCGATAGCATTCACTGATACCCTGCCACCAGCCTCGGTTTAAAAACCAGGAGCGTTGGAGGCGTTCTGGGGCTACATTGTGAGCGACGAGTGCTTCGGGAAGATAAGCAACTTGCCAACCACGCTGTAGAGCAAATTCGGTCATTTGCAGTTCTTCGTTAGATAATAAATTTTTACCCACTCGACCGAGATGGGGATCGAAACCGCCAATTTCTTCGAGGAAACTGCGGCGGATAGAGTAATTTAAGCCTCTGGGTGTTGAGCCAGGTTGCTCAATGTAGATGTTACTGTCACCTAAGTCGTATGCACCCAGATTTGCAGCTAGCCCTGGAGATAGCCACCGTGGTTGTTGAATTCCTGGAGGCCACAGGAGAGTGACTTTGCCACCTGCGATCGCTAGCTTAGAATTATTGTAATAGGCAGAATATAAAACTTGTAGCCAGCCCTTACTGGCAACGGCATCATCATCTAGATAAGCAAGAATATCACCACTGGCTACCTTTGCACCCGTGTTGCGGGCGACAGATAAACCAATGGTGGGTTCAAAAACATACTTCAGGCGCGGATTGTGGCTTCTTTGTTCTACAACCTCACGAGTGCGATCGCTAGATCCATTATCAACTACCACAATTTCAAAGTCAGCAGCAAAATCCTGATCTAAAAGACTATCAATTGCAGCCCCTAAATAGGTATCTCGATTGTGGGTACAGATAATGGCAGAGATTTGGATGTCTGGCATAGATTGAATTTTGGATTTGAGATTTGGGACTTCGGCTCCTTTCGACTTCTCTACGAGACGCTACGCGAACGCTCAAGGCAAGTCGCTCAGTCGAACGATTTTAGATTAAAATCTAAATCCAACGCTATAACTGCTGAGAGTTAATCTAAACCAAAAGTTACCGACCTACCAACCGAGTTTCTTCGGAAATAATCTTTAAAACTTTACGTTTGTTGAATATGACTGTGTAAAACTACAAGAGTTTGCGCCAGTTGACTAAGGCGGGTTTCCAAAGATTGCTTGCGCCCTAACAGTTGACGTAACTTTTGGTAACGAGCGATCGCCATACTAACATTGGGAACCTGATCCGGTGGACATGGACGCGACCAAACTTTACCAGTATCGTCCACACCACAGAGGCGATAGCCAGTAATAGATGATTGATAAGATACTTTTCCACCAGTGGCACAAATTTCTTCTACGTAGTTCATCAGGCGGTCAACTTCTGCATGGCGCAGTGTCGCAGTTCCTCCTGGTTCTGGTTCGGGGGGATTGGATTCTAACCAGCCATTGACAATTGGCCCTTCTAAGTAAATATCCTGAATTTGTTTCAAAATATTTTGCAATTCTGTTTGCCAACCAGCAACAGTTTCCTGAATTTCTTGCAATAGATTCATTGCCAATGCTGGATTCGCTCCGTGGCGATGGCTACTAAAAGTGGGAGTTTTCAACTTGGGTAGGCTGGGTGTTTTGTTACCATTCTCTTCTGCTTGAAAGGTCTGCACAGATTCATGGTGAGGAAAGAAATTTTGGTCAGAAGGAGAATAATTTTCAGTATTTACGCTTAAGTCAACTGTTTGTCCTTGTGACTTTACTTCCTCATCCTGAGAGGATGGAATTTGTGTACTTTCTGTAGGTTCGTTAGCTCCGACGCTGATTCTAAAGGAGAAAGGCCGTTTTGTTGTCGAATCAGTTGTTTCGGCAGTAGAGGCAGTGCCGCGATTCCCTAAATCGTGTAGAGTTGCTTCAATGCGTTTTAAGCCTGCGTTCATAAAGACATCCTAAAGTTTGCTGTCCCCAGTAGTATTGAATAATTAAGAATGGGGTAGTTGGGATTTTTGGCTTTTGCCAGTTGTAGCATCTAATGATGCTGGTGCTAATTTTATCCCTTAAAAGTTATTTGAAACCAAAAATCTCACCCATGAAGTAAAAAAATGTGGCGATCAATTGTAACCGTGGGTATGTAGAGGAGGCAGGAAGTTAGAATTTATCTGTTGCTCTTAGAGGTTGTTTGAAAAGTGTTTGACTGTGATTTTAATTGCGTTGTTACCCCCCTTAGTCCCCCCTTGTAAAGGGGGGAAACAAGAAAAATCCGGTTCCCTCCCCCTTTACAAGGGGAGGGTTAGGGAGGGGTAAAAAATATTTGATACATCAATCACGACTTTTCAAACATCCTCTTAACCCCATCTAATTCCAGACCACGAAATTGTAGATTTTGCTGGAGGACTTAAACCACAAGCTTACTTGCGATAATAACCATAGGAGGCGACGGCAATATTCCTTCTGCCTTCTGCCTCCTGCCCTCTGCCTCCTGCCTCTCTTGTTAAAATACTCAGTAAAAAACTTTGGGTAAAATCATTTTAGTAACAGGGCCAGCACGATCTGGTAAAAGTGAATGGGCAGAAACTTTAGCTATGCAGTCAGGAAAAGCAGTTGTTTATATAGCAACAGCCACCGATAACCCAGATGACCAAGAGTGGCACCAACGCATTTTAGAACACCAACAACGTCGTCCCCAAGACTGGGTAACTTTATCTGTACCTGTGGAACTGTCTGCTACCCTTGCTGATGCCAAACCCTATACTTGCCTCTTAGTTGATTCTTTAGGGACTTGGGTTGCCAATCTCCTAGAACAGGATGAATCTAGCTGGGAAAATACCCTTGCAGAATTATTAGAGACGGTGGAATTGGTTGCTGCTGATATGCTGTTTGTAGCAGAAGAAGTGGGTTGGGGTGTGATCCCAGCTTATCCCCTTGGAAGGATGTTCCGCGATCGCCTCGGTTCTTTAGTAAGACAGCTAGCAACACTTAGCGAAACTGTTTATTTAGTGACTGGCGGCCATGTTCTCAATCTCAGCATCCTTGGTTCGCCATTGCCAAATAGAGCTGATGCTGGAACATTCAGAAGTCAAGATTCTTAACTGTTGATTCAAATTAATCTCAAATTCCAAATCTAAAATCTAGAATTGTAATATGGCAACCAAACAAGAAGTTAAAGGATACCTTGCCTACTGGTTTCAGTTGGGTAAGAGGGTGATTACGGGCAACGGTAAGGCAAGCTTTTTGCCCCAATCGGTGCTAAATGGCGATCGCTATAGTGAAGAATTTGAACAATGCTGGCAAAAAATTATTTCACCGGAATCGGGTGATTGTTACCTTGAGGGTACACATGAAACTATTGCTGAATTGTTGACGCCAACATGGAATATGCTACCTTGCAGCCGATGCAGTATGCCAATAGCCGCGCGAAACGTCGGGATGCCGGCGTTGTTATGTCCCTGCAATGATTTACCTAACTGGCCGAATACTGAATTGCCAGCACCGCGAGAGCCAATTAAAACTCAAAACCAACTCCAAACAATTCGCGATCGGCTTGTAAAGAATATTACATAAAAAAATTGCTATGGGACTTCCAAATAAAAAAATATCCCACAATTAACAATCAGCAACTTCAAGCGGGATAATTTATATCTTGGAGTTCCCTATAAAACCAATCGCAACTTCAACGACTGTCGAAAAACCCATCTGCTCAATTTCTCAAAAATGCAGGTCTAAAACTCTTCCCACCAGGATAGAGTTAAGACCTATGTATTTTTTAGTTGCAGTAGGTTCGTTGTGGCAGGGTAGAATCTAATACAAAGGGATTCTCATTACCTTGGGGTGTTTTAGCGATCGCATGACTGCGTGCTACCTCACCAGCATCAATTGGATCGTCTGCTTGCCACTTACAGAGAGTATCCTTTTGTGCTTCAAAGAAGCTTGCATTTGCCAGTTCTGGGTAGACTGTGCGGAAATAGAAAATTACCCGAGCAATATCTCCTTTCTTTGCCTCCCGTGGTTCAAAAAATCCCCGTCTGAATTCACTGTATTTGTCAATATCCTGCGGACTTGGTTGGAAACTTAGTTCATCATCATCGAGATACCAAGACGTAGTTTGATTATCAGGAATATCTCTAAATGGAAAGTTGGCGCGATCGCTGTTAATTTCTATGCGTGAAGCAAAGAGGTTATGCAAATCGCTTTTTGCTGGGCCTTCAGCTCCCATACTCTGCGGCCAGACGTGTTCAGCATTGATTCTGTGTCGTGCTGCTTCCTCTCTGGGTTTATCTGAATTTGGGTCGAGCGGAACACTGTAACCAGCGTAGATGTCCGTTACTGTACCGCCTTGGTTATCTATTTTGGTGTAGAGCAAATCACGGGCGCTACCATATCCGAGGCTAGCACGAGGGGAGTAAAGGCTATCTAGTTTTTCCAGTAAATCGTCTCCTGTAACATCAGAAAGAATTGTGCCTGGTGCAACTGGTGGTTCAGGACTGCTAACTGGGACTGATGGAATGGGAGTAGTTTCACCAATCGCTGGTAGAGTAAATCGAGCAATCACAGGGTCATGATCGCTGACTGCACTAGAAATCCCTGCGTTAACGTGAACAGCATTGATCTCAGGATTTCCATTGTTAAACAAATTTGGGGTAATCAGGATTTGGTCAATTTGTTCCTTATTCCCTTGAAAGACATAAGAGAAGCGGTCATCTTCAGGAATTTTGTTTACCAAATTTTTCAGCTGATTTCCTTCAAGGATTTTAATCGGCTGGGAGTCTGGAGTATCGTTTAGATCGCCAAGGACGACAATATTTGCATTTGGGTCAGTAGTTAAGCGATTTTCGACAAATTTGTTAACAATTGTTGCCTGCTGTATCCGTTTTGGGTTGGAAGCTGCTCCTCCACTTTTAGACGCAAAGTGATTGTTTATCAAGGCGATGGGAATATCGTTGAAAGTAAATTCACCCACTAAAGGTTTGCGACTTTTTAAAAAAGCTGGATCGTCCGCAAAGCGTTCAAGCTTTTGTAGCTTAACTCGTTGAGGATTGAACAAAAAGCCTACCCGAATATTGCCACCTGGTTGGCCTCCATCAAGTCCGTTCTGAGGAGGAATTTCCCGATATTCATAGGCTGGGCCTCCTACAGATTGGATAGAACTGATCAGAGTGTCAGCAGTCAGAGTAGCATCAACTACAGAACTTAACTCAGCTCCATCATTGTCTTGTACTTCTTGCAAAGCAATAATATCTGGTTTTTCAAGATTACTAACAATCTGGTTTGCCAAAGCTGCAAACTTACCGTTTCTCACATCATCATCGACGTTTCTCGCCGACCTATCATCAACCTTAGAGACGTTTTCCTTTTTAGGATCGAGGTTTTCGACGTTAAAGGTGGTAATCGTTAATTGCGTAGGACTTCCTACCAAAGATGTAACTTGTACACCATGAGCGATTCCTGAAGGAAGCCAGAATGCAAGAAAAACGATAAAGCACGTTGTATGCAAGACTTTTCGGAAAGAACTCATGAACATTCTCCTTAATTGCAAATAGAGACTTAACTCAGTTGGAGCGCCATTCCGAAGATATGAGAAGCAAAGAAATTGAAGTTTTTCTAAAGCCATTTGACTAAGAAAAACAAGCAAAACAATCTATCTGTTTCAGTCCAAAATCAAGTATTAAGTGCAAGCTTATGTTTGTATTAAGAGATGTACTTCGATTCCCAAGAAGAAGTCATAACACAACCAATAATACAGCAGTCATTTGGTATTTATCAACTTATTATCTAGTCACTTGTGGATACTAAATTGCGATCGTAACTAGTAACAAATGCCTTATGCTTCTCAAGAGTGCTGAATGGGGAATCTTACTTTTTTACTCAGGACTGAGAACGGGCTAAATGCCCCGCTAATAAAACTTTGAACTGTTTTGGCCCATGCCCAATGCTCAAATTCCTAAATATTTTGCTCAATAACCGTGCCACTATAGAAAATAGAGCTGCAAATTGAGCAATAGGAAGACTAAAGAACACTGTGCAGATAACATTCTTAGGGACGAGTTCCGGTGTACCCACGCGATCGCGCAATGTTTCCAGTGTCGCTCTGAGATTACCCCAAAGGGCAGAACTGTGGTTATTTGACTGTGGCGAAGGTACTCAGCATCAAATTATGCGGAGTGAACTGAAAATCAGTCAACTCTCCCGAATTTTTATCACCCACATGCACGGCGACCACATCTTTGGCTTGATGGGACTTCTTGCTACTTGCGGCTTGGCTGGCAATGTGGAACGAATTGATATCTATGGCCCACCTGGATTAAATGATTACATTCAATCCGCCTCACGTTATTCCTACACGCATTTTTCTTACCCGATCAAAGTTCACGCCATCCGTCCAGGGATAATTTATGAAGACAATGACTTCACCGTTAGCTGCGGTAATTTGCATCATCGGATTACAGCTTTCGGCTACCGCGTAGCTGAAAAAGACCGAGCCGGACGCTTTGATGTGGAAAAAGCTAAGGCGTTGCAAATTCCTCCTGGTCGGGTTTACGGTCAACTCAAGCGGGGTGAAACAGTTACCCTTACAGACGGACGGGTGATTGATGGCACCCAATTGTGCGGCCCTACAGAAATTGGTCGAAAGATTGCCTATTGTACAGATACAATTTATTGTGATGGTGCAGTGGAATTAGCTCATGATGTCGATGTATTAATTCACGAAGCAACCTTTGCCCATCAAGATGCAGATATGGCTTTCCAGCGGTTACATTCCACAACCACAATGGCAGCGCAAACAGCTTTAGCTGCTGGCGCGCATCGACTGATTATGAGTCATTTCAGTCCCCGCTATGCTCCCGGAAATACTTTAGAGTTGAAGGATCTCCTCAAAGAAGCTCGTGCTATTTTTCCCCGTACTGATATGGCTTACGATTTTATGATTCATGAAGTACCCAGACGACGGGAAATAGAGTTAACCAAGGTAAGCGTTTAAATTTTGGACTTTCCTGCGTAACGCTACGCGTAGCTTCCCTGGAAGGGTACGGCTACGCTAAGTCTAACGATTTTAGATTTTAGATTTCCTACTGAGCGCTTCTAATCTAAAATCTAAAATTAACCAGGTTCTATTTTAAATTTTAATAGTCTCAATCATAAAATCAAGCAAATAAACAGTAGCTTTATTTTCCGAGTAAGTAAACTATTTAACCAACAATTTACGGTTAACTAGATGTATCAAGAATATACAAATAGTATGGTTTAAATATTTTTATCAATGTGTTTTTTCTATTACAAGTTATTAAAATAACTATAATATATCTAGTAATATTATGAGTTGGATAATTTTATACTCAAATACTTAGGAAAAATAATTAATTTTTCGTCAAGATTTTTATTCCTTAAATAAAATATTTATTAAAAATTTATCCTTATAACACTGATTCAGAATTTATATGCATGAATTGATGAACATGAAAGCGCCAATTGGCATAATGTTGTGCCAAATTAGCTTGTCATTGTTGGAAGAAGAATTAAGTATGCGATCGCAGCTATTATACCATTTTGAAAAATGATTGCGACACATGGATTCACACCAAGCCAGACGCACCAAGGCAATTTCCAATCCAAAATCTAAAATCCAAAATCTAAAATGGTATTAGGTGTAAAAAAAATCATTTCATATTTCTCATCAATCTTCCAAATAAATATAGTGTTTCGATATTAGAGGAGTTTAATAGTGGCTAAAACTAGTCTGAATCAAAAGCAACAGGTTACTACTTCAACACAAGGCGCAGTTGACATCAGACAACTATCTACTATTTTGCTTCGCCGACGCTTTCTGATCTTTGGGGTTTCCTGTGTAGTTATGTCAGTTGCTAGCCTCTTGGCTATCAATGCAAAACCTACTTACCAGAGCAATATGCAGATATTGGTGAATTCCCATTTATCTCAAGGATCGCAGTCAAATACTCAGGTTACTAATTCAAATTCTCAAGTTGTTGATTCCACTACTCAGATGAAACTTATGCTGAGTTCTAAGTTGCTTCAAAAAGCTGTAGATTTACTCCATTCTGATTATCCTGAGCTTACTTTACAAGATATCAATGGTCAAAAACAACATAACAAAAAAGCACCTTTAGAAGTAACTCCAGAAGCGGGAGGTATAGGAGCAAATAAAGTTTTTAATCAAGCATTTAAAGTTTCTTTTAATGATGACGATCCAGTAAAAGCACAAAGAGTACTTCAAGCGCTACAGAAAGTCTATCAAAACTACAACAAACAGCAGCAAAAAGAACGTCTGAATCAGGGATTAGCTTTTGTAAACACTCGCCTACCTGAAATGAAAAAAGAGGTAAGTAAAGCTGAGAAAAACTTAGAACAGTTTCGCAAAAAACATAAATTACTCGATCCCGAAGTCCAAAGTAAAATTCTGCTAGAATCTCTAGCCGATATTCAACAACAATTACAAACCACTCGTGCCAATCTTCAAGATGTAAACGCTCGCTACGAGAATCTAGAGCAATTAATAGCGTCTTCGTCTCAGCAAAATACACTACTTTCTTCTCGTTTAAATCAGTCAAGCCGCTATCAAGCATTATTAAGTGAAATTCAAAAGACTGAACTAGCGTTGGCTAAGGAGCGGCTCCGCTACACAGATGATTATCCATCGGTACAAAAATTAAAACAGCAACGCCAAAGTCAACTTTCCCTCTTGCGAGAAGAGGTGAAAACTATTACTAATACTAGTAAGGAAAAGCCTTTATTCAAAGGACAAATGTTAGGGGTCGATCCAACGCTAGTAGATGAGTTTGTTTTGGTACAGACAAGTGTTTTAGGACTCACTGCCAATGAAAAAAATTTAGTCGAATCAGAACAGCAACTACGCTCTGAGCTAAACAAATACCCAAGCTTAATAGCAGAATATAATCGTCTGTTGCCAAAGGTAGAAACTAGTCGTAAAAACCTTGAACAACTAATCCAGGCGCAACAGTCATTAGGACTGAAAATTGCTCAGGAAGGATATAACTGGCAAGTTTTGACAGAACCTTCTCCCGGTATTTATATGGGCAACAACAGATTATTCCTTTTGGTTGGAGGAGCAGTAATTGGGCCGATTTTAGGTATCTTAGCCGCTCTGATTTTGGAAAAGTTTAATGACGCTATTTATTGTGCCGAAGATTTAAAGAAACTGACAAACCTACGTATATTAGGATCGGTACCAAAACTACCGTCACGTGGTGTCAAAAAACGGCGATTTGGCCTGCCTTGGAATGTCCGAAGTAGGTCAAATTCTTCTGTAATAGAAGCCAGCAGTAAATTGCCCGTCCATGAAACTTTGGACATGATTTATCAAAATATTCAAATATTAAAATACCCCTTACCATTCAAGTCGCTGATGTTCACTTCAGCACTACCAGGGGAAGGAAAGACAACCTTAGTATTAGGACTTGTAGCTAGCGCTGCTCGGATGCATAGACGGGTATTGCTAATTGACGCTAATCTACATAATCCTAGCTTGCATAAAATCCTGGAACTATCAAATGATTGGGGACTCTCTCTGTTATTAGTTGATGAGACAACTACTCATTTTCAAGATTACATCCAGCCGATTCACCCCTCTATTGATATTTTGACTGCTGGGCCAGAACCAGAAGACACAGTGAAGTTACTCAGTTCTCAACGAATGAAAGAACTAATAGAGCTATTTGAGCAAAGTTATGATCTAGTACTAATAGATGCTCCATCTATTTTAGGCACGGTTGATGCCAGGATTGTGGCATCTTTTTGCAATGGTATTGTAATGGTAGAGCGTATGGGGAAAGTGACTCGAACTGAACTGACTCAAGCAACAGAAATTTTGAGTAAGTTGAATTTAATTGGAATTATCGCTAATGAAGCGAGCAATTCTCAAAAGGTATTGGCATCGTAAATCGAAGAATAAAAGTTTCTCTTCCACAGCAGTCAGATTTGGACGATTCACTTTCCCCGATTTCTGATTTCTACCTTATATTTAAAGCAAAATGCATAATTAGTAGGAGGTGGCAACCTCCCGCGTTGGAGAACTGTCTCATCTTAAAGTAGTAGACGCCATAATCCAGAGCGTCAATTAGATACTAGTGTGATTAGATGATCGGTATGAAATTCCAACTTTACTTAGGCTCCTTATTTTCTCAGATTAAAGTACGTTATTGGTGGGTAAGTATCTTTTTGTGGATTGCTTTGGTTGCCCCAGCCCAAGCGTCTGTAATTTTACGCGTGGCAATTGAGAGGGGTGTTAATCAGGTAAAAGTAGGCAGTTCCACCACTGGGATTGTTAAGGATAGTACTGGCCGGACTCTCGGACAGTTGCCAGCGATGAGCGCATATTATGCCCAAGCCGTTCCTGGCGGAGTTGCTTTAGATAAGTGGCAGTCTGGTTTATTTTGGATTGAGCCAACTGGTAAAGGATTTGTTTATATTGGCGATCGCTGGTATCGAGGCAGAACTCTGGTTGTCCCCACAGAAAAAGGCTTAACGGCTGTTAACTGGGTTGACGATCAAGAATATCTCTACAGCGTTCTCGGTGGGGAAATGGATGCTAGCTGGCCCCAAGAAGCACTAAAAGCCCAAGCGATCGCAGCCCGCACTTACGCCCTCTACGAACGAGAAAGACAACGCAATAATCCCGTTTACGATTTAGGCAATACCCCCGATCGCTGGCAAATTTACAAAGGTGTCATCAGTGAATCTCCTGCTACTTACGCCGCAGTGGATTCTACTCTAGGGCAGGTACTAACTTACAAAAACCGGATTATTCTCTCAGTCTTCCACGCTTGTTCTGGGGGACACACTGAAAACGTAGAAGATGTTTGGGGAAGCAGCGAACCTTATCTACGTGCTGTTCAAGACTACGATCAAAATATCCGCGAATGTAATTGGGTAAAAACTTTCTCGCCCAGTGAAATTAGCGCTAAATTTCCTGAAGTGGGCAGCGTGACGGCGATGATTCCAGAGACATACTCACCTTTTCGCAGTGTTAAAGTTTTAAAAATTGTCGGTAATAAGGGTACGAAGGTGCTACAGGGTGAAGAAGTGCGAACAGCCCTCAAGTTAAAAAGTACCAAATTTAGCGTCACTAAAGGGGCTGATGGTAGTTTTGTACTACAAGGGCTTGGCTATGGTCATGCTTTAGGTATGAGTCAGTGGGGGGCGTACAATCTGGCTCGGCAAGGAGTAAACCATCTGCAAATTTTGGGACATTATTATCAAGGTGTAGCTCTAACACCAATTCAGGCGAAGTAATCAGGGATTGGGGATTGGGGATTGGGGATTGGGGATTGGGCGTTGGGCATTGGAAAGAGGACTTGGAGACAAGGAGAATTGGGGACAAGGGGAAAGACTTGTTGTAAGTTCTAAACTTTTGTCACCTTGTCACCTTGTCCCCTTGTCCCCTTGTCCCCTTGCTTCCCCTGCTCCCTTGCTCCTCTGCTCCCCTGCCCCTCTGCTTCCTATTCCCCACTCCCACGTTCTAAGCGCCGTTGCCATTCTGCATCAATTTTTGCAGAACGTTCAACTTCTTGGTCGAGTAAGTCAGTTTCGCTAGAATACACTAAATCTTCGTTGCCAATGACTTTTTCTGTTGCAAATTGTTGAGCATAGTTGATTTTTTGTTGCAAAAGTGTGTCAGGAC
Organism: Nostoc sp. DedSLP04; assembly: GCF_034530775.1. NCBI lineage: Bacteria > Bacillati > Cyanobacteriota > Cyanophyceae > Nostocales > Nostocaceae > Nostoc > Nostoc sp. DedSLP04. Next base: position 133,966 of record NZ_JAVRCL010000012.1, read on the forward strand.
TTGCCAATAGCCTTGCTCTGGAAAGGCGATCGCGGTTGCGATCGCCTATTTTGCGATTACGCCACTGAATCCAGAAATAACGCAATAGCGGTATACCTAAAAAACCTACTCCGTAAGCCAATAGCAGCCAATAAATTCCTTGTACAAAAGCTACTAGTCCACCTAACTGGACAGCAACAGTTCCATCTCTCAATAAACTTCCCAGTACTAAAGCACCAACAAAATTTAGTATTCCTAACCCAGCACTCAGCATAATTTGCCCGGAACTTGCCGCGCTAAAACGCCAAGGAAATTCCTCTAAACGATCTGATATTGCATGACGGCGCTTTTTAACTGCACTCACCTGCAATTCTGGGAAGTAATAAACAATTTGACCTTCTGGACTTACCCCTGGTTGCCCATTAAACCGCGTCAGAACGGGAAGCATATAATCTTCGTACTCTCTTGTGTATCCTTCGCCAATGTCATCCAAATATGGGGCAATTTGTTCTGCTACCACTGCACCACGGTTACTCCGAATCACCGTAGCAATTTCTTGCCAGCGACGTTCTTCTAAGTTGGCATTAGGATTACCATCGCCAAACAAAAACGAAAACACAGCTTCAAAGAAATTCAGATTGCTTTCTTCCCGCCTTTCACGTCGCGGTTCCTGGTAGTGGGTGTCATAATTTGGGCTAAGATACCAAAATAAATTTGGAAAATAGAAGAAGCCCCCACCGCCGGAATTACTGCCCCGATTATCGCCGTCACGGTCTGAATTGATAGAGGTAATGATAATGAAGATGGTAACAGTTATCAGAGCGATGGAAACAGTTAAGAAAATTCCAAAAGAAATGCGAATCAGGTAAAACAGAACACTCCAGACTTTTTTCCACCATTCCTGCAATCGTAGCCGAAAGTATTTATTACGCAAAATTGCTCGAAAATTTTGTGGAAAAAGGAAAACTATATCACCTGAATCCGCTACCTGCAAATGCCCGCCAGCATCAGATGCCAGAGCTAACAAGCTTTGATTAGCTTCAGCGACGTTCAATCCTGCCTGAGTTGCCACATCACCAACGGTGACACGGTAGCCCAGTTGTTCCACAGCCTGCATGATGGTGGGACTGGGAGCCATTGCTCTCCCCTCCTATTGAAAATTATTCCTTTTCTTAAGTATAAAGTTTTATTTTGAGCGACTTAGCTCGGATAGAGGTAACAATTCAAAATTCAAAGTGTTGACGTTCGGTCTTCAACTCTTTAATTGACTAGACAATCAACAAATGATCGGACACGCAAAATGATATAATTACTTGCCTCAGCTTGGTTAAATCAGCAAATTTACTGCTCAAATATGGTTCAATACACTCTCGCTCAAAGCCCAGAAATTATCCTTACTGTTTCTGGAAAAGATTCATCCAAAGCTCGTGATAAAGCAATGGATCAGCTAATGGAACTGATGGATGCAGGTAAGCTACCCACGGAACTGGAAGAAGGATTTGGCCCTCAACAATTAATTGAGGTAAAAGAGTCAACTATTGATACTGCTAATGGTGAAGATACGATTACACAAGCTGTCCAGATTCTGAGTAACCTGGCCACGCTCAAACTGAAAGTTCAGGAGTCACGATCTGAAGCGTTGGAAATTCGTAAAGCTGTTGATATTCTATTTACCGATGACTCGGTGACAGAAGAGGAAATGACTCGACTCAAGGAAGGTTTTAAAGTTCTCAAAAACTTTGCCCAAGCTAATGTGCGTTACCAAGAAGCACGAGCTAAAGCAGAACTAGCTAGGCAGACCCTAGATCAAGCTCTCAAATCCCCTGATAAGTAACATTCACAGAATTAGATGCATTGAGATAGATCTTAAAAATTCAATTAAATACTGTAAAAGACAGGTATGATAACCTGTCTTTAGATTAACTGGGGCGCTAGGATTCGAACCCAGGGATGGCGAGACCAAAACCCGCTGCCTTACCACTTGGCGACGCCCCAATAATTTCACTATGGTTAATATAACACTTAGTCCTGGGTTAATGTCAAGTACTTTAATAGTTGATTTCAGATAATGGGTTTTTACAACAGGATAGTGATTGGTGGGAATCCTTGTATTTGAATTCTTTCATCACTTCAGGTGAACCCTTGAATCTTCGTGCTTCAAGCAGAAGATTTTTTCCTGAGCATCTAAAGTCTGGTTATTTTGATGATGAACCGCTTTGAGTCTCGTCTTAACCTATTTGTTTTTCTTTAATCTCCAGTCTCGTGAAGAAAGACGCCTGCAATCCGACTTGATGACAGTAGTTGCTTAGTAGCCAGCCATATAAAGAGTGGAATAGTCTTAGCATAGCGGCCGCAAAGTCGGCGCGGTTCTTGAATCCATCGATACAGCCATTCAAGTCCTAAGTCTCGAACTATGCGGGGTGCGCGCTTATGAATTCCGGCATAAACTGGGAAAACTCCACCCAGTCCAATCATTACAGCTTGTATTTTGCCCTTATGTTGAGCTATCCAATTTTCTTGTTTGGGACATCCCAAAGACACTAAGACAGCGCTAGCACCACTAGAGTTAATCTTTTTAACCAAGGCTTCGTCTTCAATTTCAGTTAGGGGACGAAAGGGTAGAGGTTCCATTGCCGCAATCTTTATCTGCGGAAATTCTTTCTCTAACCTGTTTTGCATCCTAGAAAGAATTTCTGTTTGGGAACCTACAAAGAAAATGCTCAGATTTTGTGTTTGAGTTAGCTGACACAAGGCGAGAAAAATATCCATCCCTGCCACACGGTCTTGGTAAAGCGCTCCCATTTTTCGCATCATCCACACCAGAGGCATACCATCAGGAGTAACTATATCTGCATTTCGCAATACAATGGCAAACTCTGGATTCCAATGGGCTTCAATGAGCATGTGTACATTGGCTACATATACAGTTTTACTCTCACGCCTACTCGCCCACTTCAGTATTGTTTGTATCTGCTCGTCAAACCGTAAAGCAGTAATAGGAAAATCAAGCACTTTTTTAGTAGGTAGAAGCACTCTCGCCACCATCAATAACTCCTGTATCCAAGAAAACAATTCATAGATTACCTAGACCAATCACAACGATTTAATATTTAGATTGGATGACTCCTGACTTTTTGTAAGCTTGTGTGATTGTTGGAAGTTAACACGTGGAGGTGCAATTGCCTTTTTAGTATACTTTTGGCTTAATCGGTAATACTAGAATTATTTACTGTTGTGTCCTAGCTTACTGTTTTATGTTAAGGATTTTAGACACTGCTTGACAAAATTCATACTTCCTTCATAATTAATTTTCAGTTAGTTCATCCAAGCATTATAATTGCGATAAATTCCTAGAGAAAAACTGTATATTAAGTAGTATACACTACTTAATTACTTAAGTATAAATGTAAAATGCTAACCAGTTAATCTGCGGCTTTTATACGTCAATATGCGCTTAAGAGGTTGAATTAATTTAGTATATTTTAAGGAATAATAATTTTCTTTTCTCTTATAATAATTTCCAAATTTATTACAGATTTAATAATGTAGTGTCTGTATTGAAAAATCTCTAAATTTTCTTTTTTTCTGAAATAAAAGCCCAAAAAATAAGGGAAAGATAAATTTATCTTTCCCTGGTCTATCGTTTTTGCTATTGTCTGGCTTGTTACTTTCTTTAAGTCTTTGCCGTAACATTTGCCTTTGTTTTTTTAGTTGACGCTTCCTAGCAGAACCGCCTCTACCTTTATCATTTCTGCCTTCTTTACGGGGAGATTCCCATCTTTTCAGGCGCATAAGTTTTTAACCTCTTTAGTACTTGTTTGGTAGTGGGCAGGAGGAGAATCGAACTCCTATGACCGTAAGGCCGCCACATTTTGAGTGTGGTGCGTCTACCAATTCCGCCACCCGCCCTTGTATCTAACCTTAACTAGTATACTCTAATTAAGGGATTTTGTAACAAGTCTGAAAATTATTTCTGAAAGTTTTGCTGGAATCACATTTCTAACAGTTCTCCGACTAAAAGCGTGGCAGGGTTAATAAACTAGGGTCAATATCCTGCATTTTGGCACAGCCGCTAAGTGCCATTGCCACATTTAACTCATCTTGTAGGAGCGAGATGACATGAGATACGCCGATTTGCCCTGCTATGGCTAGTCCCCACAATATAGGTCGTCCGATTAGTACTGCTTTTGCTCCTAATGCCAGAGCTTTGAGAATGTCTGTGCCTCTACGAATGCCGCCATCCAACACTACTTCTACCTTACCATCTACTGCGGCTACTATTTCAGCGAGGGCATCTAAAGAAGCGATCGCACCATCAAGTTGTCTGCCACCATGATTAGAAACAACAATTGCTTTGGCTCCATATTCTACAGCCCGCACAGCATCATCTCGGCGTAAAACTCCTTTGATAATTAAAGGTAGTGGAGATAAAGACTGCAACCATTTCAAATCGTCCCAAGTGACTGCTGGGTTGAGTTGTTGGGCAAAATAGGTAAATAACCCAGATTCGCCTTTTTCATGGGAAATGTTTAGTCCTGAGATACTAGCAAGATTAGCCAGATGTAAGTCATGAGGTAAGGCAAATTCATTACGTCTATCTCTCTCGCGCTGTCCGAGAACGGGTGCATCCACAGTGAGACAAAGTGCTTTGTAGCCTGCTTTATAGGCTTTTTCTACCAAAGCACGAGTTAATCCCCGGTCTTTATGGATGTAAAGCTGGAACCACCGCAGAGAATCTGGAAACTGATTACATGCAGTCGCCACTTCTTCAATGCTCTTTGTTGCCATTGTACTTAACACCATACCTACACCAGCTGATGCAGCAGCTAGGGCCGTGGCAACTTCTCCGTCTGGATGGGCTAGACATTGAAAAGCCATCGGTGCAATTAACAAAGGTAGTTGCAGGGGTTGTCCTAAAATGGAGGTACTTAGATTACGATCGCTCACATCGACTAATATTCGAGGTCGCAGCTTGACTCGCTCAAAGGCAGCACGATTATCTCGTAATGTGATTTCGTCCCAAGCACCACTGCTATAGTAATCAAGTGTCGTTTGAGATAGATATTCTTTTGCTAGCTTTTCGTACTCAAAAAGATTGATGGGTTGAAAGCGATCGTTAGTAGATAAATCGGTAGACATCATTAAATCTATAGCAAGGGACTGGGGACTGGGGACTGGGTGAAAAGTCTTTTTGTGTCTAAGTTTTATCATCTGTTGATGTCCTAATCACCAAGGCTTGTGCTATGAGATAAAACTTTTGTTCGTAGTGAGCGATTTATCGCTCTGCATAAGATTTTAAATGGCTAGAGCCGCTGACTACGATTATTCTTTGTCAAGGCTTGCAAATGTATTTATTTTTACTTAGTTAGCGATCGCTCAATTAATTTATGTGTTGAGGCGTTGTTCAACAAATAGTATCAAGATTGCTCCCAAAAAAAGACCTCTGGCGTAAAGCAGAGGTCTTTCTGTTTCAGAACATTGTAAAATTTATAAGCAATGTAAAACGCTGATATGGTTAATTTAGTGGCTTCTGTGCCACGAACACAAAAATAGTAACCCAATTGCCAATCCCATACTGACCATTATTATTACTCCTGTGCCGAAAATGCGTAGGCGCAGCCCGCCGCAGGCATCGCCAACATTTAGGTACAGATATAGAAATCTAATGCTGCGACCAAAACTTCATCTTATGCAAGATTTTAGGAGAACTTTTCCCAGGATTGGGCAACTAATTGGCTTAACCAGCGGCGTTGTTCCCGATCCAGTAGTGGATCGTCTGCTAACAACTGAGCGGTCAATTCTTCCAAAGATTGACCCTGAGCGCGGACAATTTTAATTACTCCAGCGATCGCACTGGCAACTAGTTCTTCATCAATCGGCTGTTGTCGCAGAGCAATAATTTCTTGGGGACTGTCTGGAATGGGATAATTCATGGCGTGGGTTACAGAAATACAAAATGAACAATAAATTTGACAAACTCTTAAAATTTCTTCACTGAATCTTTATGAAACTAATAGGGCGGAGTATACCTTACTTTATGCCTTAAGAAAATCTGTCTTAGTGAGTAGATTGATGGGAGATGTCAGGAAAAAATGAAAGAAATCCTTTATTTAGAAGTTCCAACTCCAGATATAGAAACTGTGCGTAGTTGGTTACAAACAGATTTTGAACCTGGAAATGGAGAAAAAGTGCTTACCCCGGAAGGCTTTCGCCTTCAAATACCCAGTGCTATTACACCTGCAAAAGTGAGTCTTTCCGAAAACTTGCCTACAGAACTTTCGGTATTTGTCTGGTCGGTGCAACGAACTACCTATCTGAAAGTGTTTCGCTGGGCAGAACAACCTTTTCCCAGTGAAGGACAAATTCTGCAACGCTTGACCAAGGAAATCAGAAGCCGTTTTCCGCATCATTACCCAGAACCGCCAACAATTGATTTATCCCAGCAATCAATATTTACCGCACTAGGCTCTACTTACCCCCTTACCGTCAAGTATTTTCAGAAAATGCCCAACGGTGAATATGACCTAACTCGTGCCTATTGGTGGGAACAACGATGGCGCGAAGGGGTGCGGAATCCGCAACAGCCGCGTCAAGTGGTGTTTTCGCAGGGGAGCAGGGGAGCAGAGGAGCAGGGGAGCAGGGGAGCAGAGGAGCAGGGG
>NZ_JAVRCL010000013.1:0-93942 GCF_034530775.1 Nostoc sp. DedSLP04
GAAAGATGATTTAGTCAACGTCTTCAATGATGGGGGTCTAGCCAGTATCGATACTCACTTATCTAATGGTGGGAGTTTTGATAGCCAGCGCTGGGCAACTGGCCAAGGCGGGTTTTGGGATGCTCAAAAATGGCTAGTCGGCGATTTTAACGCAGATGGGAAAGATGATTTAGTCAACGTCTTCAATGATGGGGGTCTAGCCAGTATCGATACTCACTTATCTAATGGTGGGAGTTTTGATAGCCAGCGCTGGGCAACTGGCCAAGGCGGGTTTTGGGATGCTCAAAAATGGCTAGTCGGCGATTTTAACGCAGATGGGAAAGATGATTTAGTCAACGTCTTCAATGATGGGGGTCTAGCCAGTATCGATACTTATATTTGGTAATGATAAGCTTTTATAGCTGTTGCCAGGAAACCCTCTAATATCGTGTCCGGTTAAAGACTTATCATTAAGACGGCAGGGGAGCAGTTCTTGCTGGGGGCAGGGAGAAAGAGGGTTTCCTGGTTTTTGCACAGATGTGGGAATTATAACTAATTAGGCGGACATGATATAAAAACAAAAAACCCGCCGTAGCGGGTTGCACAACAAAACTATGAACAATGAAAACTTGATTTAGCTGGAATACCTCATTTCAGCTTCCAGTTGACGGATTAACTGTTCGTCGCCATTTGCTCTAGCTATTTCCAAGCGATGCTCTAGGCTTTTTTGAATATTCGCTCTGTGAGTTTCTCGTGATTTGCTCAAACTTTGTAGTCTATTTTGACTCATAGTGATTACCTGCTTTAGTTTTTCAATTTATGTCTTGTATTCCTAACATAACACATATTTTGTAGCTGTTGCTACAGAAAATATATTTTTTATATAATTTGGCTAAAATATGTCTAATAACCAGATAGATAAACAACCACTCGTGACTTTACTGAGCGATTTCGGCGATCGCGATGTTTATGTAGGCATAATGAAGGGAGTCATAGCCCAAATCAACCCCAGACTGACGGTGGTAGATTTAACCCACCAAATTCCGCCGCAAGACATCAAAGCAGCCCGGTTTAGCCTGATGAATGCTTATGCCCATTTCCCACTTGGGACAGTGCATCTGGCAGTCGTAGATCCAGGTGTGGGAAGCAAGCGACGGGCGATCGCAGTAGAATTTGCTCAAGGGTTTTTGGTCGGCCCAGATAATAGTATCTTTAGCGGGGTACTCAGTCAAAGCCCCGCGATCGCAGCCGTCGAACTTACAAATCTTAATTATTGGCGCACTCCTCAACCAAGCAAGACTTTTCACGGTAGGGATATCTTTGCACCAGTGGCAGCTAATCTTGCAAGTGGTGTCCCCCTCAAACAGCTAGGGCAAGAAATCGATTTAGGAAGTTTGGTAAACCTGGATATAGGCGACTGCAAGCAGACAACCACTGGTGTAGTGGGTTGCATTCAATATATTGACCACTTTGGCAACTTAGTGAGTAACATTCCAGCCAGTTACGTGCAAGGCAAAAGTTGGTATGTGCAAGTTGCTGGATTGAGTGTACCAGGGTGTGAAACTTACAGTGAGGTGAAAGTGGGAGAGATAATAGCTTTAGTTGGCAGTCACGGTTGGGTAGAAATTGCCATTAATTGCGGAGATGCTCACTCACAATTACAGATTGATTTACAAGATCCGTTAGAAGTGTTGTTTTTTTAAGACAATCAGACCAGTGAATCTTGCTAAAGTTAAGACAGTGAAAAATCACCAGGCTGCAAAGTGCCTGTTGGTAATTTGTAGTCAAGTCAAAAAAAGGGGAAAATTCTAGATATAAAAAGGAGGATGGGCAACTACACACCACTTAAAAACAAGCATTTTCATTCACCGTAGGCAGTGCCAATTTGACAAAAATTTCCAGAAAGCAACTGCTAAAAGATGTAAGTTTAGGAATGGTGACATGAAGTTACCTTATTGCTCATAATAATAAAAGTAACCCTTGAGCAATTTCCTGTTGTACTCTACTAGAGAATCATAATTATATTCTTAGCTATGACTACACAAACACTCTCTGCACCAGAAGTTTATCAAGGTCAGTTTGGGGAATTTACAATTACTCAAAGCGATCGCACTGGCGTAATTATCTATCGCGCTGGGTTAATGGTAGCAGCACTGAGCTTTGCCATAGGCAGCGCCTTGATTTTACTCAACAATAACCCAACAGTTGTAACTTTACTGACACCTTTATATGCTTGTTTTAGCATCGCACTTGGTGTAAGTTTATTTACCATCCATATCTACATGGCATCACTGCACCGAGCATTGCAAGTTTTTTGGGCGATTGGTAGTATCGCATCAGTGATTCTGGCGATCGCTAGTAGTGAACCTTTAGCTCTTGCGATTTACAATCAGCCAATTACCTTATTTGGAGTTGGTTTTATCTTTGTAGCTTTAACAGGTATTTATTTTAAAGAGGCTTTTTGCTTCAATCGCCTGGAAACCAAAGTATTAACCCCAATTGTACCGCTACTGTTGTTAGGACATTTGGTAGGAATTTTACCAACTCAGGGAGAAAGCATTTTATTAGGAACTTGGGCAATATTATTTTTAGTGTTTGCCCTGCGAAAGACAGTCCAAGCAATTCCTGCTGATATTGGAGATAAGTCTGTGTTTACCTACTTGAAAGAACAACGTTTAGCTAAGGTTTAATGCGGATAAAAAATCGTCGGTGTCAAAAATTTCCCAAAATCAAACTAATCAAACGCCAAGAAATGTGGACACTTACGGCTCAAGGGTGGGCGATTGCGATCGCTTTGATTGTTTATTTAATATTTTTCATTTTTAGTCATGTACACTCATTTCTGGCCGTAACTTCCCCGATCCAATCAGCAGAAGTATTAGTTGTTGAAGGATGGCTACCAGATTACGCTATAGAAGAAGCTTTGACTGAATTTCAAAACGGTTCTTATCATCAAATAATTACTACCGGAGGTACATTAGGAAAAGGAAGTTATCTTACTGGATACAAGAACTTTGCAGACGTGTCGGCTGACACCTTCATAAAACTCGGTTTAGAAGCAGAAAAAGTAGTAGCCGTTCCGACACCTTTTGTGGTTAAAGATCGTAGTTATGCATCTGCTGCGGAATTTGAGCGTTGGCTATCCAATTCAAATTTAAAGATAGAATCGATTAATCTTTTTTCCTTGGACGTTCATGCCCGTAGGAGTTGGTTTCTTTTTAAAAAAATACTTACCCCTCAAATTAATGTTGGTGTGATTGCTGCGACAACACAAGATTATAATCCAAACAAATGGTGGAACTCTAGCGAAGGCGTGCGGATGGTTATTGATGAAGGTATAGCTTATCTTTATGCACGGTTTTTGAATTGGAAGGCCTAATAGTTATAATTCGTAATTCGTAATTCGTAATTCGTAATTCCCCAACTTATTTAATAAATCGGGGAGCTATCTAGTGAGCGTTTTATGTTTAATTAACGTGAGTTCGACAAGCCCTTTTTTGACCTCTCCCCCAACCCCTCTTGGACACCCAGAGGAAAGCAAAAACCCTAATTTTTCGTTGCTCCTCCCTTTCCCCGTGGGAGAGGGAGGTTGTCCGGGAGAGGTTCATCGAACTCACATTAATTAGATTGACCTACTTACCCAGGATTTGTAATAATGCTTGCCGATAAATTTTCAAACCCTCTGCATTCAGATGGTCGCCATCACTGGTTAAATTTTCTTTAAGAACATTATTTTCATATAATGGTGCTAGTCCGGCTGCGGCAACTGGTACTTTTTCTGTTTCAGCCACTTGATTAATCAGAACATTAATTTGTTCAACTCTTTTAAGTGGGGCTGCTACTGTTGGATCTGAGCTTGCTGCCACTGTCGAATAAAAAGCCGGAATTAGAAAAATCTCTTTAGTTCCCATTGTGCGGATAAGTGCGATCGCTTCTTGGAGATTTTTGCTAAATAACTCATCACTGATTTGATACAAAGCATCATTTCCACCTACGGCAATAATGGCTTTTTCGCATTTCACCTTGGTAGGAATTAAACTTTTCAGTTGTTCTAGTAATGAGATTGTACTCAGACCGTTTAACCCAAAATTAAAAGTACCACTCCCAAGGGTATTGCCAAGTCCCGCCGAAATAGAATCTCCAAATAAGCAACCTGAGAATTGTTTATCTTGGGCGGCGAGTGTTTGATATTGTAGGGCAACTTTCCCTAAAGGTGAAGAACTTACGTCATCTTTCGGCGGCGCATCAGCAGAACTAGCAGAGGGATTTGCCATACCGACTAGCTTCTGAATTTTTGACACATCAACAACTAATCGATCGCTGGGATAAGCTTGTAGAAAGCTGGCTATCCCTAGACCTTCTGGCGATCTTGCTCCGATGATAATAGCCGATCGTAGTGCTTGTATACTAGCTCGATCGCGACGAGCGATCGCTTGGGATGCAAAAGATAAAATTTGCTTGCCCATTCCTGTGTTTATCAACTTATCTAAAGCCACAATATCAAGCGACATTTTCACCTGAAGGGCTTCTTGAAATTTCTGTTTCTCTTTAGCGCTAAGGTAATCTAGAAAAGACTTCAGATCGGCAGAAACCTTTTGTGTCTTGTCATAGTTGCGTATATCTGCCACCGGGATCGATTGCTCAAACAATCCGTACCTGACGGTAACTTTTTCGGCTGCCAAACTAGGCAACAAACCAAGTCCACTATGCACCAGTAAAAATATTAAGCACCCAGATAGGCTGATTAAAAGACGATAGAAATATTTCATCACAGAAGATAAGAAGATAGATAGTCAATAGTTAATAGTCAAGAGTCAAGAGTCAAAAGTCAAGGGGAATTGGGAATTGGGCATTGGGCATTGGGCATTGGGCATTGGGGATTGGGCATTGGGCATTGGGCATTGGGGATTGGGGATTGGGCATTGGGCATTGGGCATTGGGCATTGAGCATTGGGAATTGGGCATTGGGGATTGGGGATTGGGCATTGGGCATTGGGCATTGGCGCAGCTTCTCGTAGAGAAGTATTAGGTTAGGTATGGAGAAGAGACAAGGGAGAGACTTGTTCAATAATTCCTCCATCTGCCCCTCTGCTCCCTCATCTCACATCAACAGCCACCCCTAATTTGGGAATACTCAATCCAGTGGCGTGAGGATAGAACGGTGGTAGAAGAAGGTGCATATTGGCTAGCTTGGGCACAAATTTCGGGAATTGGGCCAGTATTACTGCGACGGCTGCAACAGCATTTTGGCACGCTGGCAACAGCTTGGAACGCTACTAAGGTACAGTTAGGAGAAGTAGAGGGTTTTGGTTTTCAGACACTAGAAAAAGTAGTACAACAGCGATCGCGTTTGCACCCAGAACAACTATTTACCAAGCACCAGCAGGAAAATTCTCATTTCTGGACGCCAGCAGATGCAGATTATCCCCGTTTACTGCTAGAAACTCCGAGTCCACCGCCAATTTTGTACTATCGCGGTGAAGTCGAACTCCAAGAAAATCTCGGACAAAAACCAATGGTTGGGATTGTCGGAACCCGCCAACCCTCAGAATATGGTATCCGTTGGACTCGCCAAATTAGTACAGCTTTGGCTAAAAATGGCTTTACAGTCGTTTCTGGTATGGCAGAGGGAATTGACACAGAAAGCCACAACGCCGCCAAGAAAGCAGGTGGACGAACGATCGCAGTTTTGGGAACTGGTGTAGATGTCATCTATCCGCATAAAAATCGGGATTTGTACAAGCAAATTTTGACGGCTGGGTTAGTTGTAAGTGAGTACCCGACAAAAACTCCACCCGACCGGACTCACTTTCCCCGTCGCAACCGCATTATTGCAGGCTTAAGCCGCGCCATTCTGGTAATGGAAGCGCCTTTAAAATCTGGTGCCTTAATTACTGCTACCTACGCAAATGAATTTGGTAGAGATGTCTATGCATTACCTGGAAGACTTGACGATTATCCATCCCAAGGATGCTTAAAGTTACTGAGTCAGGGAGCAACTTTCATTCTTAAAGAACTAGACGAACTGTTAACAATGCTAGGAGCAATACCACAAATTGATGCGATTGAAGCTTCTACAGCACCAGAACAGTTAATGCCAACTTTATCGCCAGAATTGCAAACAGTAATGAATGCGATCGCAAGTGATGCTTTACCCTTCGATTTTATTGTCCAACAAACCGGTATGGCTGCTGGCTCAGTTTCCAGTGCTTTGTTACAGTTGGAACTTATGGGTTTTATTTCGCAACTACCAGGTATGCGGTATCAAAAAAGTTAAGAATTAAAAGATAACAACATTATTTAGATTTATTTTTCGCAATTTAATCATCAGATTTATAACAGTTCGTAGTGTTCGCGTAGCGTCTGGCAGAGAGGACTTTAGTCCTCAAAATAAGGGGTACCGCTTACTACAAACTACAAATCCGATTGTTTTGTGACACTTGCGTAAGTCCTAACAATATAAAAATTTTATTTTTTTATATAAAAAAAATTGCAGAAGTGGGGAAAATAGGAAGGTTGAGTCCACTCTGGGGATAAGGGGCGAGGGTAAAAGTATGGAATTTCCCCTTACCCTTTAACCTTTAACATGCACCCCAACCGGAAAGCAAAAGTTACTTTTACAAGATGTCTACTGTCGATCGCAAAGTAACAAAAAATTACATTGCTAGCCAATATATATAGAATAGAGATGCCTTAATTTCGCGTTTCTGCATTTTACTTGTTTTGGCGATCGCAAAAAAATCCCTTAATTCTTATTATTTGTCGTTACCCACATCTTTTTATCTTTAGCTTAGTTGTTATTGTGCCTCGAAATACAATTCCAAGGCTAATAGTTCAAGTTCTCTTAACTGGACTAAACAACAATTCACCTCAAGTTCGGTTAAACACTTATCCGAACATGATTTAAGTCCACTTGAGTGAACAGTAGCTCTGAGCCACAGAACTTAAGTTTTAGACAAGATATGGTTTAGCATAATACTTTAACTGTCACCAAAATGTGGGTAATGACGAGACTTTCAATTATGGGGATTCTCTTTTTGCTTGTTAAAGCCTGAATTGGTTCAAATGACTACGGGGATTATAAGTACGTATAGCCCGGATTTTTTCATAATATTCCCGCTCTTGTTGGCTGAGGTCTTTTGGTGGAACGATCGCCACTTTCACCAACTGATCGCCGCGTCCACCTTTGGAGAGGGGCCAACCTTTGCCACGTAAACGTAGAGATTGACCAGAACGCACCCCTGCTGGTAGTTTGACATTAACTGAACCATCGGGAGTGGGTACATCAATAGACGCTCCCAGAGTCGCTTCATCTGGTGTGATTGGCACTTCGCATACCAAGTTATCGCCTTCCATTTGGAAGAAGGTGTGCGGCTGAAGTTCGACTTTTAAGTATAAATCTCCCCGTTGTTGAGTCATGGGGTTAATCTGACCTTTGCCCCGCACCCGTAGGCGAGTACCAGTTTTAGCTCCAGATGGGATATTGACATCTATTGTTTCATTACCTAAACTGAAGCGCTTTTTCACACCATTAAATGCTTCAGCAAAAGTTAGAGCGATCGCAGCTTCGCTATCCTGCCCAGTACCCGCACCTCCATCTTGAAACCCAAAATCGTTAAAGCTGCTGCTAAAATGAGTTGAGGTACCTGGAGAAGTGCGGTAAGAGTGACTTCGTGCCTGACTTTGGCGCGCCCCACCACGAGGGGGAGGGCCACCAAAGCGTCCTAGCAACTCATTAATGAACTCATCAAAATTGCCATATTGACTGAAGTCAAAGTTACCCATATCGGGAGCAGCACCACCAGATGGGAAACCTTCACCAGCTTGTTTCCAATATTGACCGAATTGGTCGTACTTTTTGCGTTTATCTGGGTCTGACACAACTTCGTAGGCTTCGCTAACTTCTTTGAAGCGTGCTTCTGCCTGTTTGTTGTTTGGGTTGACATCAGGGTGATATTTGCGGGCTAGTTTACGAAAGGCTTGTTTAATTTCTTCTGAACTGGCAGTCTTGCTGACTCCCAAAATAGCGTAATAGTCCTTGAAGTCGGTTGCAGCCATCTACCAGCCTCCTAATTAGAAATTCCCGTTATGTTTATTTTTGAAAATGAGATATTTAATTTGCCTGGTATAGTGCCAAACAAAAGAATATGATTTTAAATTAACAAAAAATATAGAAAATCAAGTGTGGTTCTCGCTCACCAAGGAATCGCAATTCCCGTACTCCGATTTTTCTGATAAGCGGCTCAGGCTGTCTAATCCTTCTCCTCGACTTGGGGGAGCATCCCGGAGTTGACGGTGCATCCGCAAAATAATTTCTTCTGGAACTTGGCGCGATCGCTTTTTATTCCGTGCCAAACACAACCAAACTGGTGTATCCACCCAAATTCCCCCAATGTCGGTAAAGCCCAAGTTACGGGCTAAAGCAATGACTTCACGACGATTGCGGCGCTGGGCATTGGTGGCATCAAAAATAGCTGTATTAGTTGTGGAAATAGCTTGCTGAAATTGCCGTTCAATTTCGCGCCAAATCAGTAGCCACGGCCCTTGAACAGCTTGGGAACCGAACAATTTCCCCCGAATGGCATCGGTAGAAATTAGCGCCATTTCAGGGGATTCTGTCAGTAATTGTTTTGCTAAAGTTGACTTCCCGCTACCTGGAAGACCAATCAGTAAAAAAAGTGAGGAGTGAGAAGTTAGAAGTGAGGAATTAAAAGTGATGAGTGAGGAGTAATCAGAATTTTTAGTCATTAACTCATAACTCCTAACTATCAAAATTTTTAGTCATTAACTCATAACTCCTAACTCCTAACTCTTAACTATCAAATGATAGTTCCATCAGGAATTACAGCATTTTTCAGTACGACAACGATGCCACTACGGATGTAGAAACCTTGACTTTCTCGGTCGGCTTCTTGCACGTTATCTTTATTGATGATTTTGACATCGTGACCGATACTGGCATTTTTATCAATGATCGCACCGCGAATAATTGAGTCAGTACCAATACCTACAGGAATGTCACCTTTTTCTACATTACATTGACGTTCTACAAAAGCTTGATAAAAATCTGCACCCATGAGTAAGGACTCTTCGATGACACAACCAGATTCAATTCGCGATCGCACTCCCAACACTGAATGTTGAATGCGGCAATTTTTCAAAATGCAACCTTCGCCAATAATTGATTCTGTGATTTGGCATTCTAAAAGTTTACTTGGAGGTAAGTAGCGAGCACGGGTATAAATTGGCGCTTCTTCATCGTAGAAACTAAAGGGTGGCTGGGGCTGCTGAGTTAGAGCTAAATTGGCATGATAAAATGCTTCGATTGTTCCAATATCTTCCCAGTAGTCATCAAAAAGGTAAGCTTGAACGTTGTAATCTTTAGAGGCATCAGGAATAATTTCTTTGCCGAAATCAGTCCTTTCTACACCTTCTCTCAACAACTTGAACAAAACCTCTTTTTTAAAGACATAAATCCCCATTGAGGCGATGTAAGGCTGTTGCTGGGCTTGTTCTTTTGATAATCCCAGTACGCTTGTATCAACTTGCATTTGGTGTAACGCTTCACCTTTGGGTTTTTCGCTAAAATCGATGACTCTACCAGAATCATCAATTTTCATCAAGCCAAAATCTGAGGCGCGACGCTCATCAATGGGGATGACTGAGAGAGTAATATCAGCCCCCGTTTCCCGATGGCGCTGGATAAACTGGCGATAATCCATACGGTAGAGGTGATCGCCTGAGAGGATTAGATATTCTTCTACATCCCATTCTTCCATTAACCACAGATACTGACGTACAGCATCGGCTGTACCTTGGAACCAGTTGGGGTTTTCTGGTGTTTGTTGTGCAGCTAGAACTTCCACAAACCCTTCATTGAAGCCAGTAAAGTTGTAGGTACGGGCGATGTGACGATTCAGGGAAGCTGAGTTGAATTGTGTCAGGACGTAGATTTTGAATATTTCGGAATTTATGCAGTTACTAACAGGGATATCGATTAAGCGATACTTCCCCGCCACTGGTACTGCTGGTTTAGCGCGGAGTTTGGTTAGTGGGTAAAGCCGAGTACCCGCGCCACCACCAAGAATGATTGATAATACTTTCTTCACAAAATTTCTCCCGACTGCCTTTCAACTCTCATCTTCAGTTTAGGACTGTCTGCCACCACAGGTAAGGGGGATCGTCTGATTCTTTGGGATGAATTTTACAGAATGCTACTAGTAATGGATAGTGCGGCTGATAAGGAGAAAAGATAGAACATTTGTATTAATATAGGTGAAAAGTATAGTAAGTTTCGACTACACAGCCCTCGCGTAGAATTTTATCTCTATGACAGGCAGCTTGCAAGGCGAAGAGGTAAATCGTCTGTAACAAACCTCGTTATAAAAATAAATCTAAGAAAGTTCTATGTGTAATCCGTAAAATATTGTTTTTATAGTGTATCCACTTACAGTTAGCTAAAAGCCAGCTATTAAGAGGATGTTTGAAAAGTCTAATTTACTACTAGCCTTGGCGACTAAAAGGCGCACGCTAGGTGTTTCAAATCGGCAAAACCGCCCAACGCACTGGATAGGCTACACAGACACAACCCACATCTGGGGGTTAGAAAACTCTTAATTTTGAATTAGTCCACATTCGCGTAGCGTTCCGCAAGAAAAGTGGACTTTGCTTGTGTACTAGGGAATTTTATTTGCCTAATACTTTTCAAACATCCTCTAAGTTAACTTTCTAACTTAATTTAAAAACAGGGTAACAGATATATGCCGAACTTTAGAATGGGTTGGTTGCCAGATCGTCCAGATTTTAGAGACTATTGCCTAGAGAAGATAATCGAAGACTCTAAGAACAAAGAAAGAATTAGACTCCAACAAACAACTTTAGTAAATGATTTCACGTTACAAATAAAGAACAGAACAGTGGTTCAAAAGAACGGGAGGGAAGATAAAAAGCAAACTAGCCTGCTCTTACCCTTCAAAGAAGCAACAGACCAAAGTTCGGCAAGTTTGCAATATCCAATAAATATACATTTACCTTCTCATGTAGATTTGCGGCAATGGTGTTCTCCAATTGAGGAGCAAGGAAACCTCAAGTCATGTACAGCAATAGCTGGCGTTGCGTTGGTAGAATATTTTGAAAGAAAGGTAATGGGCGAAGATATAAATGCTTCCAGCCTCTTTCTCTACAAAGTTGCACGAAATTTGATGCACTTAACTGGAGACACTGGAGCATCGACGCGCTTCGCAATGAAGGCAATGGCACTTTTTGGTATACCTCCAGAGGAGTATTGGCCTTATGAAATTGAGAATTTTGACGAAGAACCACCTGCTTTTTGCTATGCCTATGCCCAGCATTATCAAGCAATTCAGTATTTCAGGCTTGACTTACCTATACTTACAAAAGAACAAGCATTAGGTAATATTAAACATTTTTTAGCTGCTGGCGTTCCTGCCATGTTTGGGTTTACAACCTATAGTTCTATTTTAAATAATAAAACAGTAAAAACAGGAAAAATTCCTTATCCTAACTATGGCGAAAAGATGGTGGGTGGTCATGCAGTTGTTGCCGTTGGTTATGACGACAATAAGTCAATTGACCATCCCAACTATAAGTCAATTAACAATTCCAACAATAAGTCTCTAACTCTAGGAGCTTTCCTAATTAGAAATTGCTGGGGTGAAGATTGGGGTGAAGATGGTTATGGTTGGCTACCCTATGAGTATGTGTTAAAGGGGTTAGCTACTGACTGGTGGTCATTACTGAAGAATGAATGGGTTGACGAAGGGCAGTTTGGTATATCCCAAAATAGTCATATTCTAGGAAGTGATCTAGACCATAAAGTACCAACTACAACTCGAATACCTCCAGAAGACAAACCAAAAACTAAGATAGAAAAGTCAAACAAAAATATAACCATAACAACTGTAAAAAAATGATTCATTGCTTTCATTTATACACACAGGAATCAGAATTTTCATTCAACCAAGCTGGAATATTTTTGCTTGTCCGTAAGTAGTCTTCGAGAAAATTACAGCTGTAATCCAATAAAGTTTTCCATTGAGGATTAGCATTAGTTTTTTGATCCAGTTTCCACCGCCATAATCTGACAGTTCTGTCATCACTAGCAGAGGCAATTACCTCTCCATCGGGACTAAACTCTAATCTATTGACTATGGCGGTGTGTCCTTTTAGAGGCTCACGAAAAGTTTGTCTTAAAGTAGATTTCCTTTCTTTAAAAATTTTGATAGCTTTATCTACCTCCCACACTTTTACAGTTTCATCAGTACCACTAGAAGCAAGATATTTCCCATCATGGCTAAAATCTAATGCAAAAATTTTGTCATCATGTGCTTTGATTATTCCTATATTATTCAACTTTCCATCTTTTAGATCCCATAGTTTTATCCATCCTTTACTATCACCAGAAGCAAGAATATTGTCTTTTATATTGAATCTCACTATTTGTACGACTACATCATGAGCATGAAAGCCAACAGTATTATTATTTTTATCGATATCACTATTTTTCAAATTCCAAAGCCTGACATTACTATCATTACCAGAGTAAAAAATTATTGAATCATCATTAGGATTAAATTCTAAGCTGTATATTTTATATTCAGGTTGTTTAAGAAATTTAAGTCTTATAGTTTCCATACTATCTATATGCCGAATAAAAATACTACCATCAAAGCTAGAAGAAGCAATCAATTTATTTTTTGAGCTAAAGGCAACGTCAGACACAACTTGTTCATGGTCAGGAAAATTTTTCAAAAATTTAACTTTTTTACCTTCTATCTTCCAAAGTTTTACAATTTTGTCTTCACTTCCTGAAGCTAATAATTTGCCATCATCACTAAATCTTATACTTCCATACACTCCTATATGTCCAGGTACAGTGTCCAACAGTTGTCCCTGAGAACTCCAAAATTTAATTTTTTGATCGGAGCTAGCAGAGGCAATATTTTTGCCATCAGGGCTAAAGCTTACACCCCAAACTTTGTCTTGCTTTCCTTCTAGACGATTATGCTCCCGCACTTTATAAATTATTGATTGCAGTTGCCTCATTTGTTCAGGGTCTTTTTCATCTATTTTTTTTAGTCGCTGTATTGCTTGCACACTTGCCATTAATGCTTCGATTTGTCTATTATCTTCAAACAATGATTGAGAAAGTTTAATCCATGTATTGACTTCTCCTCTTTTTACTTCTGCATTATTTTTTTCGGATTTAAACCACAACCATGCTAACGCAATTAATACAACTCCTAAAACTGCAAATGTTTGAGTTCTTTGCCTTTCAGCTTTAACTTTAGCTTTTTCCTGTTTAACTTTTTCCGCTTCTGCATTAGCTCTAGCTTCTGCCACTTCTCGCAATTGACGTTCTTGCTGTAGTTGAGCTTGAATTTCTCTGTCGCGTCTCTCCAAACTCTTATACAAAAATTCTGCTTCTAGTGACGTAAGTCTTGGCTGAGTCTTATTCACCCACTCAGAAATTACAGCCAATTTTGCACCCGCTAACAGTGCTTCATCCGATTTATTAAATCTTTGTAGCCATTCCTGGCAATCTTCCTCTAAAGAACGACTTAGACGAATATTTTCTAGATTTTCGGTAATCCAAGTATTTAATAATTTCCACTCAGATAAAAGTGCTTCATGAGCAACTTCTACAGTATCTCGATCGGTGATAATTAAACGTTGTTGAGAACCTGCCAGTAATCCTACAACCCGTTGTAATTGTTGGGGAGAATCTGAAATTGCTTCTAATCTATCCCAGCTAGCACGCCGTCGCGTCACTTCTCCAGCTTCACCTAACTGTACTAATTCCATAAATAAGCAACGCGCAAAGGCTTGATCTATAGTTGTTAAACTTTGATACAAAATTGTCGCTCGTTTGTCTAAAGCTCCTTTAACGCCGCCAATTTCCTCATAGCCTTCATGAGTTAAAAGTGGTTTTGGCGATTCAGGTTCTTCAATACAAACTCGCCACAATTCTTTAAGCGCATATTGTAGTATGGGTAATGCACCTGGACGGTTGACTACATCAGCGAAAATTTGTGAAACTAAACCATGCTCAAATGTTACACCATGCAATTTTGCTGGTTTTTCAATTGCTTCTTCTAACTCAGTAAAAGACATTATTGGCACGATGAATGATGTCGGAGGGAAACTATTAATGAGAGTAATAATTTCTACATAGTCAGCGCATTTATTTAAAAAATCACCGCGAATAGTCAAAATTATGCGTGTTTGTCTCTCAGCCGTCTTGACTTCTTCTACTATTAAGCGGATAAAAGCTTTGCGTTCTTCATCGTCTTGGCAAAGGGTAAATATTTCTTCAAATTGATCGATAAACAATAATTGGGGTTGATTTTGCTGCTGTTGTTGAGCTAAAATATCAACCAATTTACCTAAAGGATGCTCTCCTGGTGTAAAAGATGCGATCGCCCATTGACTACTTCCAGGCAGGCGATCGCCTTTCAGTTGCGGTAACAAACCCGCTTTTACCAAAGAAGATTTACCACTACCTGAATAGCCAATGACAGCCAAAAATCGACTCTCTGCTAAACGCAAAATTAGTGTGCGAACTGCTTCATCTCGTCCACAAAAATATTGTGCTTGTTCTGATTCAAAAGCATAAAGTCCCCGGTATGGATTTTCTTGATTGAAAGCAATCTTTTCTCCTGTAGGAATATCTAATTGAGGATAAGTAACCAGAGTAATGGAACGTCCCCAACCCATGCGAATCGGCTCCTGTACGGAACCTTTCAATTCGTTGCTGACAAAATCAAATAAGCGATCGCCACTAATTCGCCTACTATTACTACTTGCATTTTCTATTGCCAATCCCTTAACAACTGCGCTTGTGAAAATACTATATTCTTCACTCTTAATTACTCCGGCGCGTTCAAAGCCACGACAAGCTGTAATTAAGTAATAATCTTTTTGCGAACTGAAAGCGTTAAGAGTTCTTTCTATTAATTGTCTTTCTAAGAAATAGCCGCTATGACAGCAATCGAGTAGCATCACTAAACTACTCAATTGCGACTCTTGAATTAAATCGTTGAGGCTATCCAGAGGAATACCATATTTTTGTTCAACATTTTCGTTATCCTTAAATTCAATCTGACAATCGGAACTTGCCAAATATCCCTTTTGTTGCCCTAAATTGTCAGAAATAGTAAAACCGTGTCCGCTAAAATAAATCAGCGCTTCATTATTATCAGCTTGCTCTAGTAAAAAAGTTCTCAAATCTTGCCCAAGTTGAGCGCCAGTAACTTTTGACGCTGCCATTTCATAGCCGTTTTTATCTTTATTCCAGCGCTGAGGTAGTCTTTGCACAGACTGGAAATCACCATACTGCTCTAGGAGTTGTGCTATAGCCTCAGCATCATTTGTAGTCTTCGACAAACGCGATAATGATGGGCTGACATACTCGGCGATGCCAATAACAAGCGCGTATCGTGCCATTTAACACACCTTGGGTTGGTAAATGCGGGATAATCTTGACAGACACAATGATGGCTGTGTTGCTAACAACAACACCATCTGTTATTTTTCCGTAAGCAAACTGAAATTTATTCAGATACGTTACAAAACTTTAATCGAGGTAGCTTATGTCAGAAGTACAGCAAATATTTTTCCAAGCAGATGGAGAGATTGAGCAGATTGAGATTAACGTCACAGCCACCGAAATAACTTCGGAAATTGAGGAGGACGATGATGGCATAGAATACAAGGATGTACGAACAGATGCGATCGCTCGGATGCAACAAGCTCGGCAAATGATTCGCTCTTATACTATCTATGCTCTAAGTGCTTTTAAAGACTTTAATACTGCGGATATTGAGGAGGTAAGTCTTAAATTTGGCATTAAGCTGGGTGGGAAGGCTGGCATTCCTTATATTACCGAAGGCTCTGCTGAAAGTAATTTGGAAATTCAAGTGAAGTGTAAGTTTCCAGAAAAACCAAAACCTGATTCACAGTAACAGCAAAAAATTATCTACACATCATAAGGGTAAGCAATGCCGATTAAACGCCCAACTTCGGTGTATTTATTCTCCTATTAACCAAACCTAATTGCTGCGATCGCTTCAAATACTTCACCCAAGGTTGCTCTGATAACTGGGAAATAGCATTTGGTGAAAGTGTTGCTGTGAAAATATCTTTGCCACTACTAACACCACTGACACCAAAGCTTTCTAAAACAGCAGTTGCAGCAGAGTTTAAAATTGGTTCGGTATGGATAAAAACTGCCAAACTAGTTTCTTCTGAATCTTTAACATCATTTAGCACTGTCGCAAGAGCGGCATCTAGTTTCTGATAATTCACCAGTAACTCCTTGGTAAACAGGGTAGGCAATAATTGTCTACCCTAACTTATCAAATTTATCGGTTGTTGTTACCTACCCTTGTACAGAAATAATATCCATCAGTCTCAGTCTAATTACAGATTCAAAGCGTTAATTACTCCATAACCCCATTTATCATCAAATGTGCCTGCGGGTTTGCCGGGAATTGCACTATTTTTACGTAGTAAGTCTTTCACAGCAACCGGATCGAGTTTAGGATCTCGCTGCAACAGCAGTGCTACTAACCCACTTACAAACGGTGTCGCCATACTCGTACCAGCCTGCACCACAAACTTGGAATTAATCATCGATGAGCGGTCAAAATTTGCATCGGCGGAAAGCGTCGAAACAATCATTGCTCCTGGTGCTGCTACATCGGGCTTCTGTCCATCATTGCGTAGAGGGCCTTCACTACTGAATTCCGAAATAGTGTCCAATTCTAAGCCCATTTCTCGCACTTGGCCATCAATATCTGTGTACTTGGTTTTAGTAGTATAGGCGGCAACTGTAATTGCACTGCTGGCGGCTCCCGGCGAACCAATTTTTAAGGCATCTTTCACACTTTTACCTGTGAAAAACACTGATGAACTATCATCTAGCGTCCACACATTTAAACATGTGTCAGTTGAAGAAGTGTTGCGGACTCGCAGCTGCCAAATACCTCCCATGACTTGCGAGGGGTCAATACCGCGTATTTGCACAAAGAAATTATGGTCGCCGTTGGCTTGGTCTGGTGCTGGTGTCGCTAATTGCACCCGTGCATCTGGTAACTGGTAATCTTGGGCGGCATTACCTTCAGTAATGATTTTTTGGAAGGGAGTAACAAAACCGTTAGGACTCCGCACAGATACTTCCAATTCGCTGTCTTTGGCATACCAAGCGTTTAACCAAACTATGCCTACTTGATTCAAAGGAACATTGAAGCGCATACCACGAGTGCGTCCACTGGGTATGATTGCTTGTCCATGAATGTTATCGTTTCCTTCGTTACCCGCAGCACAACAAACAATTCTTCCTGGCCCAGTTTCGGCATCAATAACTTTAGATAAGGAATCGCTACCATCATGAGCATCAGCGTGTCCGCCCAAGCTGAGATTCACCACTGCTGGGCGTCCCAACTCCCTAGCAACTCGGAAAATATAACGCACACCATCTGCAATGTGGGCATCCTGTAAATCTGACCTGACGACAACTAATTCCGCTTCTGGTGCGACACCGCCATAACTAGCATCAGCACCGGCGGCAATTCCCGCAACGTGAGTACCATGACCGCCAGTATCCTGAGAAACTGTCAGTTGTGCTCCCGTAAATTCAGCCCCATAGCCGCCCTCTGTGACTCCTGGCCCTGGCAATGTTTGATCCCAAATGTGTAAAATTCGTCCAGCAAAGGCAGGGTGTTTCGGATCGATACCACTGTCTATAATGCCGATGATTACTCCTTTACCAGTCAGTCCGGTTTGATTCTTAAATTCCGGCAATTTGACTGTTCCCATTGCAGTGTCCATCCTCAAATGAAGTTTGCGTGATGGCTTAATCCGCCGAATCACATCTTCTTCAGATAAGACATCTAAACTATCTATCGGTAAGAAAGCTGTCCGCACACTCCCAGAGTTTTGATTGACTTCAATATTATATTGTGATAAATAACTTAAGTCTGCATCGGAGTCGCAGTAAATAAAAACGACGCTCTTAGTGGGCTTAACCGGGCTTTTGTGGGCAATGATGCCAAGCGATCGCTTGTGTGTAACTAAAGCTCGATCTCCTTCATTTTGATAGTCTTGATATGCCAAAAGTAGCCCAGGGGAAAGTTTTTCGTGTCTCATTTTTACCTCAAACTCAATTTATTTGCTGTCAACTAAGTAGTGATTTTAGTAGGATAAGTCGCTCTCACATTAATGCAGTCTATGTATTTTTTTAGCCTTGATTATTTGATGCGACTATAGTTATCTATTTTTTTATAGATAACATCAAATAAGCTTAGGAAATGGTAAGTTCTTCCTAAGACAATTGCTAATTCATAACTCATATTTTTGAATTCTGTCTCCCCGATCGTAATTTTCTGTGGCTCGTGATACATTTTTGAGCAGCCGCATCTCAGAATTACCCAAGACTGGAGTCACTAGGAAATTTTATGAAGCTATTAAACTAATCCAGTTTCTCCCGAAATCATTACGGACAAGGTAAATAAAATAAAATTAAGAAGAATTAAGGAATAAGTAAAAAAGATAAATTTAATAAATCTCTGCATTCACCTTTTTGAATGGGTTCTGGTGCTGCTCCTAATCAAACCCCGATGTTCATCCAATTAAGACTGATAACATTTGCGTATAAAACAGCATCAAAAAGGCTAAATCGCTAATGACTACTGAGAAATGACAGATTCTCTATCATAAGTAAGAGTCATAAAGAAGCTAATATTTGCAACGATCGCTTCTGAACGTACAAAGAGTTATTCATGCAAATTCAAACACCAGACTGGGTGAAGCACGCTGTTTTCTACCAAATCTTCCCAGATCGTTTTGCCAGAAGCAAACAGCCGCGCAAACGGTTATTGCAAGAAGCCCGTTGGGAAGATTGGGACTCTATGCCAACCCTCCAGGGCTATAAAGGCGGCGATTTATGGGGCATTATGGAGGATTTAGACTACATCCAGAATTTAGGGATTAACGCGATTTACTTCACACCCATTTTTCAATCCGCCAGTAATCATCGCTATCATACCCACGATTATTATCAAGTTGACCCAATGCTGGGGGGCAACGAAGCTTTTAAGGAATTGCTCGATGCAGCCCATCAACGGAATATCAAAGTCGTTCTGGATGGGGTATTTAACCATTCTAGCCGGGGTTTTTTCTTTTTCCACGACGTTTTAGAAAATGGCCCCCATTCGCCTTGGGTAAATTGGTTCAAAATAGAAGGCTGGCCCCTTTCAGCATACAATGGCGAATTTCCTGCCAACTACGTAGGCTGGGCGGGAAATCGCGCCTTGCCAGAATTTAACCACGATAATCCAGAAGTACGAGAATACATTATGGAAATTGCCGAATATTGGATTAAATTCGGCATTGATGGTTGGCGATTGGATGTACCATTTGAAATAAAAACTCCTGGTTTTTGGCAGGAATTTCGCGATCGCGTCAAAGCCATCAATCCTGAAGCTTATATTGTGGGCGAAGTCTGGGGAGATTCACGCGAGTGGTTGGATGGAACGCAATTTGACGGCGTGATGAATTATCTATTTGCTGGGCCAACAATTGCCTTTGCAGCAGGCGATCGCGTAGTCTTAGAACAAGTCCAAAGCCGCGACTATCAACCCTACCCACCCTTATTTGCTGCCGAGTACGCCACCAAAATCCAAGAAGTACTGCAACTTTACCCTTGGGAAATTCAGCTAACTCAACTCAATTTGCTTGCAAGTCACGATACAGCCCGATTGATGACCATTGCAGGCGGCGATATAGGCAGTATAGAATTGTCAACTTTGCTGTTACTCACCTTTCCCGGCGCGCCCAGCATCTACTATGGTGATGAAGTTGGTTTACCTGGTGCAATAGATCCCGACTCACGCCGTGGTTTTCCTTTAGAGAGTAACTGGAATCAAGAAATTTTCAATACTCACCGCCAGTTAATTGCCCTCCGCCACACTTACCCAGCCTTGCGTACTGGTGATTACCAAGTTCTCTATGCTCAAGGACAACTTTATATCTTTGCGCGAACTTTGGGGACAGAGGAATTAATAATTGCCATCAACGCTGGCACAAGTTCGGCAACAGCGAATGCAGATGTCGCTACTTTGCGTACTCAACCCAACAAGCCTTTATATGGCACTGCTGAAGTTGAGTGGAATAGTAAAGGAGATCGGCAGTTGTCATTGACTGTTCCCGCACGCAGTGGGTGCATTTTGGGGACTGGGGATTAGGTATTGGGGACTGGGGAACTGGGGAGAAGTTGCAGTAAGTTTTTTTCCTCTGCCCCAATGCCCGATGCGCCATGCCCCATGCCCAATTACATTACCTTCCCGCCACCATTGCAGGCACCAACACTGCATCGATAACGTGGATCACGCCATTGTCTGCCAGAATATCTGTTTTTAGGACATTGGCGTTATTTACCTTAAATTTACCGTCGGCAGATTCAATGGCGACAATTGACCCTTCAAGCGTCTCTGCCTCGTTAATCTGTACCAAATCATCAGACCTGACATCCCCACTAGCGATATGATACGCCACAATTTTCTGGAGCTTGGGGATATCTTGTAGTAACGAGTCTAAAGTTCCCTCTGGCAGATTAGCAAAAGCTTCGTCAGTCGGTGCAAAGAGCGTGAAAGAACCAGGGCTTTTCAAAGTTTCTATGAAATTTCCAGCTTCAGCAGCTTTTATTAGAGTATTGAAATTACCTGCTGCGATCGCAGTTTCCACAAGGTCAGCCATGAGGGTGCGTTATTTAATACTACAAGTTACTTATAAAGTGACTAAAATATCTTAGCCTCTATCAATAGAGAGGTTGCTGGCGATTTAACAGACAGCAGTAGACTGATTTAGTACTGTTACACTGGAGAATGACCCCAAGAACCACTGATTATGCTAAAGCGTTCTAAGTTCGAGACAACTCAATCTCAGATTATGCACCGTGCTGAGGATCTGATTAGTGCAGCCTCAAATCGATACCGCATTACGGTTCAGGTAGCAAATCGTGCTAAACGTCGGCGTTACGAAGACTTTGAAAGTAACGAAGATGCGATGATGAAGCCGGTGCTAAGGGCAATAATCGAAATGTCCGATGAGTTGACTCAACCAGAAATTATCGGCGAACTATAAGATTGAGTGCTGAGTGGTAAGTGCTGAATTCTGAATCAGGCAAATTCATCTTTTCACTCAGCAACGCCCAAAATATTGTTCTATGAAAAAGAAAAAATTTCTATTTAAATCAATTTTCTCAAAACTCACAACTCAGCACAAGCGAAACGCCGAGCTACCGCTAACACTACTACTACTTACCTTAATACTAGTGAGTGTAATTGTTTTAGGTTCAGGAGCGGATAAATCAATACATAGAAATTTATTTAGTATCCAACCTGCTTCTGCCCAGAGAATCACGCCTAGCGATGTTTGGCAGCTGGTGTATCAACAATTGCCAGATTTTCCACGGGAAAATAAGTATATCAGTAAAGAAAATGGGAAAGTTGCCGAAAACAACACTTTAGCAAATCGCCTAATTAGATATCACATTTATACCAAAGGGCGGGCCCCCATTTATCGCTTAGATTGGAAGTTGACTTTAGCTGATTACCTGGGTGTGAACGAAATTATGTATGATACTACCTATCCAGGGAATGACTCACTACGGGAAAATCCGATAGAAGGCGATCGCAAAGCTATCAAAAGTCTCACCCGCAGCCAACGAGATGCCCTAGTACAAGTCTTAGTCAATATATTTAATCCTGCTTCCCAAAATACCCTATCCCCTAATTCCAATACCGCACCCAGTCCGACTACATCAACTACCCCACAGCCACCACAACGAGGAGGTGCCGAACTCCTAAAATGATAAATTTTCCTTGTTTTGAAACAACTCGGTTTTGACCGAGAAGGGTGTGGGGTGTGGGGTTGCAGGTATTAGATAAAGAACGTTCTCTCGCACCCAACGGGTACAAGCCCCTGTTTTTAAATATGGAAAAAATCAAAAGATGTATGTAGTGACACGTATGTGCAAGATATACAGCGTCCGTTTTGAAACCCCTGCTTTTAAGTATGGGGTTCCCCACACCCCACACCCTATCCCCTACACCCTTTTCATTCAGCACTCAGCTATATTTGCCAACAATTTGACTCACCTTGATAAAGGTACTGTGCGCCTCTACCCGTTTACCTTATTTAACGTGAGTTCGATAAACCTCTCCCTGCCTTGAACTAAAGTTCAAGGCTGTCCCTCTCCGACTCGGAGAGGGACGATTTTGCCAAGTAAAATCAGGGAGAGGTCTTTTTGATTGAGCGAATTTTGCGGACACTATATAAGCCGTCGAATTCACGTTTATTTAGACAGAAATCGCTATAACTCATTGAGAATGCTAGAAGTTATTAGGCAAAGGTAACAAGTCACAGTAATATAAATGTACTAATATAATTCAAAGCAGAGAAACTCATGCCATACCAAAAAAAACAAGAGGGTGGTTATTGCTGAGAGACTAATGCTACCTTAAAGCCACAAATTGATTCACCATCACTGCCAATGCCAACATACCCAAAATTGTCATTAATCCCGCAGGCATAAACTTGCGTGTTTTTGCCAGTCTCAATGCAAAGAAAACTACTAAAACAGCAGTAACTAACACTGCTAAAATCGCACCCCAAGTTTGTCCTTGGAGTTGAAAGTAAGCGGCCAGTATTAGTAATAAACCGCTAATGCTACCACTTAAGAGTGAAACCTTACTTGTAGCTTGAATGTAGCCAATAACCCCACCAACAATCGCTAATATACCGTAGGCAAAAGCAGCAATTATACTTAAATTCATTGTTAAAACCTATGTAGACTTTGACTTTACTGCCAGGGTCAGCAGACAATTTACCATAGCTATCTAGCTATACCACACAGTTGATTTATGGATAATCAAGCGATGCCAATGGCAAATACTTCTTCATATACAAAGATTCAATATCTCCAGCGTCAAGCAGCCTCACTTTTACTGTACCAATCTGTTCTGCAAGGCGAAGTCGGGATAGCATTTCTGGAACTGTTGCAAGCTATACGTTACACTGACACCGATGCACGGGGTTGTCTCCAAGCTTACGGCAATTACTTTTACGCTTTGGCTGCTAGAAATCAAAACTGGGAAGACTATTTAATTACTCAAATTCTCTTTTGTGAGAATCCTTTTACAAGGCTGGCGGGAGTGCAAGAATTTGAAGATTTGCCCCCAGCTTTAATAACAGCAGTTCAGCATGATTTACAAGTATTGCAAAGCCTCTATGAGTGTAGCAGCGCTTCTTTGAGCGAGTGGGTACAAAACGTAGCTCACATGCCGATTTCACCAGTAGTGTGGTATAAAGAGCAAGAATTGCTAGGAGTAGAGACAAAATTCATTACATATCTACAAGAGTTAGATAATTGGGGTGATGCTGTAGAAGAGTTAGCAGCTTATTATCGGCAATGTGGCTCTGGTTTATTTGCAGAATATCGCGCTTTACGATGGCAATCTGGGCAGTTTATCGGTATTAGATATTCTGACCCGGTTAAACTGAGTGCGCTTGTCGGTTACGAATCTCAAAAAGATGCTTTGCTGAAAAATACAGAGTTTTTATTGTCAGGAGAGATGGCACTGCATGTATTACTTTACGGTAGTCGCGGTTCTGGCAAATCTTCTTTAGTGAAATCTTTGTTGAATGAATATAGCGATGCCTCCGGCAAGGGCAAAGCCCAACGCAGCCTCCGCTTATTAGAAGTGGCAAAATCTGATTTAAAAGACCTACCAGAAATCGTGGAACATTTACGGGGTGTGTCACAAAAATTTATTATCTTTGTCGATGACCTTTCATTTGAAGAAGATGATGATGCCTTTAAAGCCCTCAAGGTAGTTTTAGAAGGTAATTTAACGGCACGGCCGCAAAATGTAGTTGTGTATGCTACTTCCAATCGCCGCCACTTGATTCGGGAGTTTTTTGTGGATAGACCTGCACCAAAGGATAACGAGGAAATCCATGCCTGGGATACGATGCAGGAGAAGCTTTCGTTTAGCGATCGCTTTGGTTTAACCTTAACTTTTGAACCAGCCAATCAGAAAACTTATTTAAAAATTGTACAACATCTAGTGGCACAAGCTGAAATTAATATTACCCAAGAAGATTTAGAATTTCAGGCATTACAATGGGCAACTCGTCATAATGGTCGTTCTGGACGTACAGCACGGCAGTTTGTTGATTTTTTAAAAGCAGATTTAACAATTTTTCATGCAAATAAAAATATATCCAACACTTAACATTAAAATTATTTCATTAATGATTGCGCTTTTTTGTAAATCACAGAACAATGTTATGCAATATTAACTAAAATTAAAGATTTCATAACAATTACGATCCCAAATCTGGGAAAAATATCTTGACTAACAAACAGAACAATAAATTACAAACCACTTACATTAAGTATTTTATGTATATGTGTTGTTTAATTACGAGTTACGTTAGCGTAGCGGTAGCGAGTCCACGTACTCTTTCAGAGAAGCAAGCTACGCTTTTAGCGTCTCGTAGAGAGCGTCATTACGAATTATAAATTACTATGAAAGCTACTTATTCAGATAATTTAACTACGCTAAAAACCAGCAATATGCAATCAGTAACGATCGGCAATAGATTTATACTAGTGATAGTTGCCTTTAGTGTGAGTTTTGGTCTTAGCCTTGTCCCAAGCTGGGATTTTAATAAAGCCTTTCTCACAGGTGTAATTACTGCCGTTACTATCCATACAACAGTATTATTCATAGACAAGCGGCGTAGAAATTATGAAATGTTTGTTTTAGGTTCGCTCCGCAAGCGAATTAAAGATATGGAGGAATTAAAGGCTCGTGTTGTCAGAGAAATAAATCAAATTGAAGAACATCATAATTTACTATATGCTGAATCACAACAGCTGCAAAATCAAGTTATAGAAAGTCGTAGCCAAAGAGATAGTTTACATCGAGAATTAAGAGCATTTGCCGGACAAAAGAAGCAATTAGAAACAGAAGTTAATAGCCTGCAACTTGAAATTAATAATTTGCAGAATAATCAAACTGAATTGAACAATGCTTTTTCTATTCTCACCGCAGAAAAGCGCCGTTTAGAGTCAAATTGTAATGTATCTCGCGCTGAAATCGCCCAATTGCAAAGTCAAATTTCCGAGCTACAACACGAGAAACAAGAAATTGAAAGTAATTTAACTCTTTTAGGCAGACTCAAACCCCAATTAGAAGAAAAATTATACGAACTGCGAATTGCAATTCAAGAGCTAGAAGTTGAGACAACCCAAAATAATCAATTGCTGGTAGCAACGAAAACCGAAAGAGAAAATATCCAAGCTATTCTTAATTATTCACAAACCCAACTCGCAGAACACAAAGCCGAATTACAGCAATTACAAGGCCAAGTTTCATTATTGCAAGAAGAACGAGACTCATTACAAAATCAAGTATGGGAATTACTACAACAAGTAGAAACCTTAAATCCAGAGCCTTTGTCGGATAATTCCCAAGAAGATGATATTGAGTTGTTTCCATTTTCCGAAATAATTGAATCTTCTGATATCATTGAAAAATCGGAAGTTGAGACATCGGAAAATATCTCTGAAGAATGGACTAATTTTCTCGGAAATCTTCCGGGATATGAGTTACAAGTATTAAAAGCTATAATTGAACAAGATAATCCCAATAGTGCTATTAAAAAAATTGCTGAAGCAAATATCACTATGCCAAATTTATTAATCGATTCTATAAATGAACGTGCAAATGATACTATTGGGGAATTAATAATCAATTTTGATTCCGAAAGTCCAAAAGTTTATCAGGAGCATATAACAGATGTCAAAAAAATGATTGCGATGTATGAAGGCCTCATGGCTAGACATACTTCGTCAAATTAAATTGTTATTGCCGTCGTAAGATTTAGTAGTAAGATGATACCCCTTACTTACTTACCGCGTGCTTCTGCGTTTAGAATCAAGTGAAGTGTAATACATGGCAAAGTTCAAAATCTCGAAGAAAATCTCCACTGCTTTAATCAATTCCCTTGGTGCGGGGGTAGTACCAAGAGTGGGAGTTGAATATATCGCAGTAGGTCGAGAAAAAGAACTAACAAGCCTATTACAAAATCTCGATGATATTGCAGAAGGTGTCGCAGCATTTCGCTTCATAATTGGTAACTACGGTTCTGGGAAAAGTTTTTTATTACAACTAATTCGTAATCGAGCGATGGAGCAAGGTTTTGTAGTAGCTGATGCTGATTTATCTCCCGAACGGCGATTAGCTGGAAGCAACAATGAAGGTGTTGCTACCTACCGAGAATTAATGAGCCACCTCGCTACAAAAACTCGTCCTGATGGTGGTGCTTTAGTCTCAATTTTAGAAGGATGGATTAATAAAATTCAACAAGAAGTGGTTAAAGAAACTGAAATGCGTCCCAATGACGATGGTTTTGATGACCAAGTTGAATCGAAAATTAGGGAAGTGGTTCAGTATATTGAAGATTTAGTTCACGGTTTTGATTTTGGTAGCGTGATTATCGCTTATTGGCGTGGCTACCGATTGGATGATGATAATTTAAAAAATGCAGCGATGCGCTGGTTGCGCGGAGAATTTACTACTAAAGTTGAGGCGAAAGCAGCTTTAGGAGTGCGCGTTATTATTGATGATGATAGTTGGTATGACTATATAAAACTGTTTGCGAAATTTGTCGCTGAGATTGGCTATAAAGGACTGTTAATTTTAGTTGATGAAGCTGTTCATTTATATCAAATATCTACTACAGTCACGCGGGAAAAAAATTATAATCGACTCCTGGCAATGTTTAACGATACTATGCAATGTAAAGCAGAACATCTTGGCATTGTCGTTGGTGGAACAACCAAGTTTTTAGAAGACCCCAAACGAGGACTTTTTGCAGACCAAGCTTGGCAAAGACGCACCAAAGAAAGTCGTTTTGTTGCACAAGCTAATGTTCAAGAACATTTAGGGCCAGTGATTCGGCTAAATCCGTTGAGTGAAGCAGAAATATTAACGCTTTTGCAACGTTTAGCTGAGATTCATGCGCTCAATTTTGGCTATGAACAGACTTTGACAAATCGTGAGTTGAAGGAGTTTGTGCAAGAAATTATTAATCGCCTGGGTGCAGAAGCATTACTGACACCAGGAGAAATTGTGCGAGATTTTATGAGTGTGCTGAATATTATTCACCAAAATCCAGGAATTGCGTTTGCTGAATTAATTCATGGTTCTAAATTTAAACCTACTGCTATGGGTAAAGATGCAGATGTGGATGAGGATGGCGCAGCAGAATTTAGTTTGTAGTTTACTCTTTAGTAATTGGTAAGCCTAGCCAATCGCTAAGTTCATAAACTAGCTAGTCAAGTTTTGGGATAGTAATATTAAAAGCACGCCCTAAATCTGTGAAGATTTCAGACTAATTTCTCCCACTCCAAATTATTAAGTAAGGTTGATTAAACATATTTTTAGTTTTTTCTATTCTATTAATATGTGTTTTTAATGATGATAAATCATTTTTGAAGTTAATACCAAAACAATAATAATAGGAATAAAACTCAATAAAACCTGCAATTCTCATCGAATTCATCTGTTTTCAGTATTGGTTAAAATAGCTTTTGGTTGATTAGCATTAAATAGAGAAGCAGACAACAGAATAATCGGCTTGTTTGTTTGGTTTTCTGCATAATGAACCATTCCGGCAGATTCAACTAAAGAATCTCCCACTGTAAGCTGTATAGTTTTCCCTTTTTGAAGAATCAATTCTGCGCCGTTAGCTTTCCTTACTTTGGCTTCTCCTTCCACAACAGTATAAGTTAAACTTCCCGCCTCTACTCGTTCAATCTGCATTCCTGGATGAGTATGAGTAGGGAGTTTTGCTCTTGGTGCGATGGTATAGCGTACAAGCTCAAGAATCTGCTTTTTATCTTGAGTAGGATAACCACTCGCTAAAACTTCACGGGTAACAGATTGAGTGTAAGTATTGGGTGAGGAGATTTCTTGGCTCTTAACAACTACACTGCCAAAAGCTAGGATAGCTAAGGGAAGAATCAGAGACAGTTTTCTCATATTAAAAGTTTTTTGTTTGGGCAATACTTTTAATTACATCATTTTGTGTTTAGTTTGTCTAATAAGCATAAGTAGCTTAATTCACTTTAGAAAATGAGCGAAAATCATTCACTAGCACTCTCTGGAAACAACCGATTCAAGTCTAATAATGCATCTTTAAATCCAGGAATTGCCACTGACTGATTAGATAGAGAAATCTGCTTGCTGAGATAGCTAAACTTAGTTTGAGCGTTTTGATATGGCTGGCTATGACGCTCAAGTTGACGAGCCGGTAAATTTACAATCCAGTAATCAGAAATTTCAGCTTCTGCATACAATGACAACTTGATTGTTTGGTCGTAATCTATGGTTTTATCCGAAATTTCAATTACTAACAAAATATCTTTGGGATAGGGATGATGAGCGAGATAATCTTCATCTCTCCCTTGTGCAATGACAACATCCGGCTCAGGCTCACTCTGATTAGGAAGGGCGATGGGATCTTGTCCACGGATGACTGCTCCATCGCCTAGAAGCCGATCCAATTGACGGCATAAGATAGAACTACAAACTGTATGAGGTGTTCCCTTTGCTGTCATTTGAATCAGTTCTCCGCGAATCAATTCAATACGATCGCCCTCTGTGAGAAATCCGAGTTCAATCAATTGATGGTATTGGGCGATCGTAAATCGCTTAGGTGTTACAGCATTCATGAGACATCTTTCCAAGAGTACTTGTCACTAGCAAAGATTAAACTGACTGCGTTGTTTACCGCCCCAGGTTTTGCAATGCTTCAAATTGCTGCCAACAAAGATACAATGCACGCGGTACGTGAAAACATCCTTTCCATTTGCCGCCTTTGAGGTTCAACAATACTTCCCCACGCCGATTCAGGTAGCCAAACCATTCACCATACTCGGAATCAGCAAAGTGTGACCAGGCGTAATCGTGCATCTTTTGATACCATTCCCAACACACCTCACGCCCTGTCAGCCGATAACCCATCGCTAATGCAACCAATGACTCTAGGTGAACCCACCACAGCTTTTGATCCCATTCTAATTGTTGTGGGGGATGAGCATCTGCATCCATAAAGTAATACAATCCGCCGTACTCGTTATCCCAAGCAAAATTCAGAATATTTAGCACCACCTCAACGGCTTGGTTAATAGTTTTGGTGTCGTTTTTCCGACGTGCGATGTCCATGATAAACCACATCGCTTCGATCCCGTGACCTGGATTAATCACCCGTCCCTCAAAACTATCGATGTGGGAACCGTCAGGGGCAACATTTTCGTACATTAGTCCCCGTTCTTGATCGAGAAAATCGGTCATCACTTCGCGGACTGTCTCAGCGAGGACATTCTCTAGTGTTTCTTTTGGTAGCAACCATTCCATTTCTAGAGTCAGGTTGGCTAAAATCATCGGTACAGCCAATGATTTCATCGGGCGTGTGCCGGGATAGGTTTTATTATATTTGCCCTTGGGGTTATCTTTGCGGCGTAATACGTTGTTATAAGCTTGC
This sequence comes from Nostoc sp. DedSLP04, assembly GCF_034530775.1. NCBI lineage: Bacteria > Bacillati > Cyanobacteriota > Cyanophyceae > Nostocales > Nostocaceae > Nostoc > Nostoc sp. DedSLP04. The sequence goes on from NZ_JAVRCL010000013.1 coordinate 29,620, forward strand.
ATCGCTACATCCTTTGCCCATTCTTCGCCGCCAGCGAGTGCATATTGACTAAATGCCATCGCTGCAAAGCAATCAGAAAAGATGTTGTAAGGGTGAACTAATGGTTTCCCTTCACGAGTGAGGGCAAAGTACCAGTTACCATCGCTATCTCTGCCATGTTGGGCGAGAAAATTAGCACCGTTGCTAGCAATTTTTAGCCAATTTTCGCGCTTTTCTAGCTGGTTGTAAAGCATGGAAAAAGTCCACACTTGGCGGTTTTGCAGCCAGATGAATTTGTCTGTATCATAAATTTTGCCTTCGCGATCGAGGCAGGTAAAATAGCCGCCTTGCTGCCAATCGAGAGAATATTTTTCCCAAAAGGGGAGTACGTCGTTGAGGAGGGCGTTTTTGTAAAGTTCAGCGTTCGCTTGAAAGTCCTTCTCCATAAATTTGCTTCTCTTTTTGTACTAAATCTAACAGCTTAACAGTTATCATATTTTGGCTCTAATATGGAGCGTAGGCGTAGCCCTTCGTAGACATTGTGTCAGGCTTTTACAAGATTTAGTCAACAGAAGTTATACTTCTATCTTGGATCTTGCACCATTCTCAATAACCGTAGGGTAGTTTTTTAGAGATGAGGTTGTTATGAGTCAGATTGAACGAGTTGCGATCGTTGGAGGAAACCACGGTAATGAGCTAACAGGAGTACATTTAGTCAAAAAGTTTCAGCAATATCCTAATTTAATTAACAGGGCAAGTTTTGAAACTCTGGCATTACTTGGCAATCTCAAAGCTATTGAAGAAGGAAAACGATACATTGAAAAAGATTTAAATCGTTGTTTCACTAATCAAGGTTTACAAAATCCCCAACTCTTAAGTTATGAAGATATGCGGGCAAAAGCAATTCAACAGATATTGCAACCGCAAAATCAGCCCTTTGTAGATGTAATTGTTGATTTGCATAGCACAACTGCCAATATGGGGTTAAGTCTGATTTTTTGTGATATGCATCCTTTCTTGCTCCGGTTAGGCGCTTATTTAAGTTCTATCAATCCTTTGGTGAAAGTCTTTATTAATCAGGAATCCAAAGAAAATGGTTTTCTCCGTTCTTTGTGCGAATTGGGTTTTGTTATAGAAGTTGGTGCTGTAGCTCAAAATGTTTTAAACGCCAAATTATTTCAGGAGACAGAACAGCTTATTTATGCAGTTTTAGATTATTTTGAAAGGTGCAATCAGGGTAATATTCCGCAGACAAGCAATCACCTTACACTTTATAAATACATTCAGACTATCGATTATCCGAGAAGCGATGCTTACGGTGGGCTGCCCCTACGTGGGGAAATTCAAGCTATGATTCACCCCCAGCTTCAGTTTAGGGATTATGAACCTTTGCATCCAGGCGATCCAATGTTTCTGACTTTTGAAGGAAAAGATATTTTCTATGAGGGAGCGTCTACTGTTTATCCTATTTTTATTAATGAAGCAGCTTACTACGAGAAAGGAATTGCGATGTATTTAAGTCAAAAACAGGAAGAAATAGTTTAATTTGTTCATCGCCTTTGCCTCACTTTTATCTTTATTTTTATTCCCTAATACTTTTAAACCACAAATCCTAAAACTACATTTAAAAAATAATTTTGAGTATTATTATTTAGTATGACTTTATAATCATACTAAAATTTGCTAGACTTATACACTTGTCCTATATAGGCAAATTACAGTAAAGCGTAGACCCATATTTACTTGCGGTCAGACATCACTTTAGTCGATTTATTTAGCTATCAAAATTAAGCAGACAAATATTTTTAGCAATTAATATTAATTTTCTGCTTGCAATAACCAAAAGCCGCTATAAGTCATACCAGAATCATCGGGTTGAACTAACAAAAAATGCAATCCTCGGCAATGCTTTTTACGTTGTTCAAATGCTTGGGCTGCTGTGGTAACTTCTGGATCTTCAAATGTGGCAACAATCCACCTATCTACCAAGCTAGCTTCTAATATTAAGCCATCCGGTGCGCCAGAAATGTAGTTCAAGCTGACGGCACGGGCTTGCTGCAACCACCGTGCTAGGCGCATTGATTGCCGTCCCCCATAAATTACTACACCAGGAACGGGAACTGTTGATGCCAAACCTAAATTGATGGGTTTGAAATGTTCTGGAACGTGCAAAATGGGAATAGGGCGATCGCTAAATCTCGTTTCTACATCACTAGCAGCTAAACTTGCAAAACGCCATTGTTCTCCCCAAAGGTTTTCTGGTAATGGTGTTGGGGGTGGTTTATCCAGGGTTGAGGGATATTGCTTTTCTTGTAACCACTGCTTTAACGCCAAGGTGTGGCGGGTAGGTTCGACATTTATACTTAAGTTGCGTCCAGCCGCCTCAATTAAGCTTAGAGATTGAGGACGAAATACCTGAATTACATCTGGCAATTTTTCACCAGCAGCTAGCTCAAGTTGAGTCGCAACCCAATTAGAATTTGCTGCTGACTGGAGACAGGCGGCTTCATATTGAAAGTTGCGAGTTGCGTCACAAATCAACAAGTCCCATAAAATTTGTCCAGACGCATCTTGTGAGGGACGACGATAAAAATCAACTTGCCAAATTTTCATAATTATGTGGGCATTGGGCATGGGGCATGGGGCATTGGGCATTGGGCATGGAGGGATGGGAGAGATTGGTAAGAGTTAAAATTGAAAGTTTTAAGTTCAGAGGCTCAACTTCCGAGTTCAAAGGTTTAACTTCCGAGTTCAAAGGCTCAACTTCCGAGTTCAGAGGTTCAACTTCCGAGTTCAAAGGCTCAACTTCCAAGTTCAAAGGCTCAACTTCCGAGTTCAGAGGCTCAACTTCCGAGTTCAGAGGTTCAACTTCCGAGTTCAAAGGTATAATTTCCGAGTTCAAAGGTATAATTTCCGAGTTCAGAGGTTCAACATCCGAGTTCAAAGGTTCAACATTCAAGCTCATCTTCCCATGCCCAATGCCCAATGCCCAATGCCCAACACCAATTTATAAAGCCTGAATCCATTCTTTGACTGAATATTCAGTCCAGATGCCATTTTTCCAGTAAGGATCGTTTTCAATTAACTGGCGCACAGTGGCTTCGTCTTCGGCTTCGTAAATCCCAAAAACTTTTGTAACATCCTTGGTGGGGCCGATAGTAATCAGCACACCGGATTCTTTCTGTTTTGCTAATCCGTCTAAATGAGCTTGACGATAGGGGGCGCGTTTTTCGATAACGTCTTCGCAGTAAGTTCCCCAGAGTACATATTTTGGCATGGTTAAGACTATTTTGGATTTTGGATACTTCGACTTCGCTCAGTACAAGTTTTAGATTTTGGATTTTAGATTTTGCAGCCAGTGCATCGGGGAGTGAGGAATTATATCATGTTCGCTTGGTTACTTATTAAACTTCAAGAACCCCACCCCGCCAAAGCTACGCTTTGTCTCCCCTCCCCGCCTGCGGGGAGGGGTTGGGGGTGGGGTGTAATAATTGTGGAAATCAAACTAATTACCCGGACTTGATATTATTAATTTCTCACTCCTAGCAAATGACAAATGACAAACGACAAATGACAAATGACTAACTTCTCAAGTTAACGCCGAATTTTTCCACCAAAGCTTCGCGGACTTTATTGTGTACTGGTTCAACTTCTGCCTCAGTCAGAGTACGATCGCTAGCCCGATAAATTAAGCGGAATGCTAAACTCCGTTGTCCTTCGGGGACGTTTTCGCCGCGATATTCATCAAATAATTCCACCGATTCGAGTAAATCTTTACCAGCTTTGGTAATTACTTTTTCAATTTCGACAACTGAGATTTTCACGGGTGCGAAAAAGGCGATGTCGCGATCGCTAGCTGGATATGTAGAATAAGGCTGGAATCTGGAGACGAGAATTTCATCTTCTCCCAGAGAATCTAAAAGCACATCTAGATCCAATTGAAAGACATAAACGGAATCTGGTAAACCTTTTTCTCGTCGCAGTTGGGGATGGAGTTGTCCAAAAATCCCTAGTCTGTTACCCCGAATCCACAGGGAAGCAGTACGTCCTGGATGTAAGCGATCGTCGCGGCGATCGGGTTGAAATTCGATTTGCAAGCTCAGTTGCCGAAATACACTTTCTAAAATGCCTTTGGCTTCAAACCAGGTGATAGGTTCTTCGCGTCCACTTTTTGACCATTTGCCAAGGCTGCGATCGCCTCCGATAATTCCCGCCAAGGCTTCTGTTTCTTGCAAACCGTCTTCTTCTTGCCAGAAAATTTGCCCGATTTCAAAACCGTTAAGGGCACCATTACCCTGCTCTAAATTGTATTGAAAGGCATCAATTAACCCAGATATCAAATCGGTTCGCAGCGCTGAATATTCAACAAATAAGGGGTTTGACAGTACTATATTTCTGTCTTCTCCTGGTTTGACTAAAGAATAGTGGATTAATTCTGTCAACCCTTCAGCCCGCAAAAAAGCTCGTAACTTGCGAATCAGTTCCTCGTCTAAAGGCAGATAACCAGCTTCCGCTTTTTCTGGTAAAGTATCGCAGAATTTGTTGTAACCATAGAGACGGGCGATTTCTTCAATTAAATCAATTTCTCGCTCTAAGTCGCGGTAACGATAAGGTGGCACAGAAACAGACCATGTAGGTTGATGGCTGCTATCTTCTCCTGAAGAAGTTAACTGACACCCCAATGCAGTCAGGATGCGCTCAACATCTTGTCCTTGGAGTTCGCCTGTGTCCTCTTCTAAATCGATGGGCCCCAATATCTGATTAACTCGTTCTAAACGCAGGGCGATAGAACGACTCCAAGTAGACGGATCGGGGCGGGTGTCGGCAATTTCTTGCTGGACAATAATTCCACTGGCTAATTCGCTAATTAAGGATAAAGCGCGGCGATTAGCTATTTCCAATTCAGCTCGGTTAACTCCTCGTTCGTATCTGCCAGAAGCCTCACTTCTTAAGCCCACACTCCGAGAAGAACGGCGAATTGCCACGGAATCAAATAAAGCTGCTTCTAAAACTAGGCTTTGAGTCCCTTCATAGACTTCTGTTTCTTCCCCACCCATGACTCCCGCCAGCGCAACGGGTTTTTCGTTAGCGGTAATTAACAAATTTTGGATTGTTAGGATGCGAGTTTGTCCATCCAGGGTTTTGAGCGATTCTCCATTATTGACAAAGCGAACGCCGATGGTTAAATTTTCACTACCTGCAACAGATTTTAGGCGATCGCCATCAAAGGCGTGCAGTGGTTGTCCCCATTCCAACAAAACGTAGTTAGTAATGTCTACCACATTACTGATGGGACGTACCCCAGCCGCCCGCAAACGCTGTTGCAACCATTCGGGAGACGGAGCAATTTTCACCTGTTCAATTACCGTACCGATGTATGCAGGACAAGCTTGGGTATCGGCAATTTTTAAAGCTAAATTTCCGGTATTTTTGGGAATAGATACTTCAGTAGGTTCAGGAATGCTCAACTTTCCACCCGTTAAAGCGGCTACTTCTCTGGCTACACCTACCATACTTAGAGCATCAGCGCGATTGGCAGTTGCGGTCAGGTCTAAAATTACATCATCTAAACCCAACAACGGCCGGACATCACTACCCAATGGTAAATTTTCCTGGGTAAAAATATGAATTCCGTCTACATCGGTGGGCAAACCGAGTTCCTTTAAAGAACAAATCATCCCCTGAGATGGGACACCACGTAGTTTTGCAGGTTTAATTTTTAAATCAATTTTAGGTAAGTAAGTACCCGTAGTTGCCACAGGCACATAGATATCTGCCTTCACATTGGCAGCGCCACAGACAATATTTAAAGTTTCACCTGTACCGATATCCACTTGGCAAACACTCAATTTATCGGCGTTGGGATGGGGTTGACGCTCAAGCACTTTGCCGATCACCACGCCATTTGCCCAAGTGCGGCGGTCTTCAATCTCTTCAACCTCAAACCCTGCCATTGTCAGGGTTTCGGCTAATTCTTCTGGACTAAGTTTTATCTCTACTAGTTCGCGCAGCCAATTTAGAGAAATACGCATGGAGTGTGCTTGTTTTAGGAATCGTCTTTTGCTCTTATTTTAGGGTGCCTGCTAGCGATCGATGGCTACTCGTCCCGCAAGGCGTACCCTTTCACTTGAACAATCCTACTACGTTAGACTGGCAATGTAAAAATAAGTAAATACTGAGAATATATCTACGCAGGGAAGAAATACCGATTATCCAAAATCCGGCTACAGATGTCAAGCTGAAAATCCAGATTCAGTCTAACTTTTTTAATTACGAATTACGAATTACGTAGCTTGCTTCTCGCCAAAGGCGAGTATTACGAATTACGAATTACGAATTACGAATTACGAATTATTTAGTCATCTAATTTTTACTAACAACAATTTTAGCAATGTAGTCTTTGAGTGCGATCGCCTTTTTGCTATTTGGGTACGGGGAAACCCCTATCAATCTCACCGAATACTTATCTAAAAATTGAATTGGTAAAGCATCACGACCTGGGACAAGGGTTAGCGTTAATGTTGAAACTTGCTGACCATTTTTTATGATGTCTAATCCAATAATAACTTGCCCTTGCCAAATACAAGTTACATCAGAAGGACACCGAGAATCCTGGATAACTTTTGAAAATTTGATTTCAATATTGTCAGTGGGGAGGTAAGCTGTCCTTCCATATCTCAGATAAAATGGAGTATTTAAAGTAGTTCCAACTCTAGCCATCAATTGTTGATGATTACCTTGAGCAATTGATTGAACTTCTATGCTTGAAGGCTTGATATTTGATAATATTCCATAGCTAGGAAGACAATTTGCTCCACCAATCAATGTTAATATAACTGCTGGGCTTACTACACTTTTCATTTTTTATACTCCATAATTAGGAAATTTTATTATTAGTTGAGCCAGAAAGCAGGCTGATAAATTGTTCTATGTTCTGCTAGAGTGAAGCTTTAAAAGATAAAACGCAATTAGCTAACTTTTGTGCGTAGGCGCAGCCCTTCTCCTATCGGAGACGCTCTTGCTAGCTTGCTTCCCCGGAGGGATACGGGTGCGCTCAGGAAGCGCCCGTCGTAGACATTGCTTCTTGGATAACCATTACGATTGAGAACCATTTGGTTTCTCACGCTTGAGCTAAAATACCATAAATCGAGCAATCTAAATACACAAGCTTTTTTCTGATTTCAAAAACTTCAACAGCGCTTTTCCAACAATTCGTTGCTTAATTTATCTTGAGGATTCACTCTAGTTTTACTTTCTAGCACTATTAGTCCATAGTTTAGCAATTATTACATTATGTAAAAGGGACATTATTTTTTCTCTATTCTCAACAAGCCCAGCTTATTGAAATGAGCAACGATCGCGATTTCACAAGGCGTAGCCCATCGGAGATATGGCTTTGAGACTTGGAAAATAAATCAAATGAGAAATGCTGATTTTTCTCGTTGGTTCTTAACATTGGTTGCGATCGAGAGTAATTTAGATGCGTTTGCTCTAGCGATCGCAGAACTTGAATCTTTAAAACTCGATAAAACCTCACAAGTAATATTTTCTCACTCAATAGACTACAAAAATTACACTTTTCTCTTTTTTGTAGTGTAATTATATTGCATTGTGTTGTCGAACTCCAAAGAGATAAATTTGCCCCTCTTTGAGCCGAACAAATTACTGTACAAACTGCCTCTAAAGCATTCACTATCAGGATTATCGGACAATTTGCTGAAATTTATCTCAACAATATCGAAAGAATAGACAATCCAATCTAAAGAATAGGCAATCCAATCGAAATTTTGTTCATTTTAAATGTAAATCTGATTTTATATACTTTTACTAAATATGGTGATTGCTGTTTTTATTAGTAATTTTTATTGAAAATAAAAGTAAAAAAAATGCTTTCATTCATGTCGTTAATCTTCCTCTTGATAGAGGTATTTCAGTTTGAGTAATAGGAGTTTAATTCTAATGGCAACTTCTGGCAATAGCAATCAAACAACTGGGTCACAAAGTACTAGTAACAATTTAACTGGTAATAGCAATTTTTCTTTCAGTGATGGCAAATGGCAGTCCAGCGATGGCAGCAGTTTAGATGGTAGCGGTGGCTCCGGTAGCAGTGCCTCCGGTAGCAGTGTCTCTGGTGGCGGTGGCCCCGGTAGCGGTGGCTTTGGTGGCAGTGCCTCCGGTAGCGATGGCTTTGGTGGTGCTGCTAGCGGTAGTAATCCTTTCACTTCCTTCATCGGTGGTGGTAACTCATCCACAACCAGTGAAGATGGAAAGTACAAATATAATTACGAGCGACCACTTGACGAGCGGGCTTTAACTGATACCAATAATCCGTTCAATCAACTCATCGGAGTCCTTGGCGGTGATATTAGTGCATTAGGTGGTGGTAGCGACAACCCCTTTGCTGGTGGCGCATCTGGTGGGAACGCATCTGGTGGTAATGCATCTGCTGGTGGCGCATCTGGTGGTAATGCATCTGGTGGTAGCGGCAACTCCTTTGCTGGTGGCGCATCTAGTGGTAATGCATCTGGTGGTAGCGGCAACCCCTTTACTGGTGGCGCATCTAGTGGTAATGCATCTGGTGGTAGCGGCAACCCCTTTACTGGTGGCGCATCTAGTGGTAATGCATCTGGTGGTAGCGGCAACCCCTTTACTGGTGGCGCATCTAGTGGTAACGCATCTGGTGGTAGCGGCAACCTTCCTGGTAACTTACCATTTGGCAGCACTCCGCCCTCCAAGGAAAGTGGTAGCAACCTACCTGAAACTGGCAACGGTCAACCTGTACCTTATAAGAGCGACAACTGGATATCTGATATTAAAAAATTAGATGGTGCAGATGCGATCGGTAACAGTGGCCAAGGTAACGGTAACTGGCTATATGGTAGTAACAACACAACCGACGGTAATGGTAACTGGGGCTTTGGTAACGAGAACACAACCAACGGTAACGGTAACTGGAACTACGGTGATGGCGGCAAAACCGAAGGTAATGGCAACTGGGGCTTTGGTAACGAGAACACAACCAACGGTAACGGTAACTGGAACTTAGGCAATAACAACGACATCCTTGGTAATGCCAATACACTACCTGGTAGTAAAAACGATATCCTTGGTAGTGGCAACACTGCCAATGTAACTAACAGCAATCTTCTTGGAAACCGGATTGAAGCCAGTGGTGATGACAAAACACTCGTTGGTAATGAAGGCTGGAATTTCTCTGTTAGTGGCGAACTGATATCACTAGGTAGTACTAAGCCTAGCCAAAATATAGGAACTGATGTCAGCAGTTTACTCAGCAGTTCTGACCTTGTAACATCCGCCATATCAAATCCAGGCTACAACAACCCAAATTATGATTTCTCTACCATAGCCTAAAAGTTTGTAGCAGACAGGAGCCAGTTTTGCATCGGTAAGCCTATCTATTGTGGCAATGGCCCTTTTTACCAACTTGAGTTGATTACATTTTGAATACAATACTTCTGGGTTAAGCTTTGCAGTTGACATTGCTATCATTGAGCGGCGCAAGAATCAACCTTCTATAGCAATCCTAAATCATTCGTGAGAGAGAAAATCGCTGAAAGGCTTTAAAACACCCACTTTTAATCTCAGTGTTTTCTCACGTTTCAATTCGGATTGCTATAGTACTTCAAGAATTTCAATCTGTTAGGACTTACGCAAACTCTACGATTCTTGACGTTATTGGCGTTCTTGGCAGTTCGATAAATTAAGCTTTTTAACACTTTTTGCGTAAGTCTAATCTGTAATTAACCCAGAAGTATTACTCTTTGAAATGTAATGGGTAAGGTAGTTAATTTAAGTCAAATGCATAAAGACTATTTTCAGTAATTCGGCGCGAGTAAACGGTTTAGTCAGATATCCAGATGCCCCAACTAATTTCGCTTTTACTTTGTCTACGATTCCTTTATTCCCAGTGACAAAGATAATCGGAGTATTTTGAAATAAGGAATTATTTCGTATAATCCGGCACAACTCATAGCCATCAATTCCTAGCATGTTTAAATCCAACAAAATTAAATCCGGTTTGTGCCTTATAATTGACAAAACTGCTTTCACTGGATCGTTAATAGTCACTACAGAAAAATTTTCATTTTCTAAGAAATAACTGATTTCTTTAAGAATTGTAGGGCTATCATCTACAGAAACGATTTTGTGGACTTTTTTTACTGTCACAGTAGCAGCCGTTACTCTTGGAGAAGCAGAATTTATGTTATTTGATATTGTTGGTTCCTGAAAGTTTTCTTTGGAAGGAGTAGAAATCTGTGGTAATCGCTGAACAGGCACTATTTTCTCTTCAGGAATATTTTGGTAAGAATTGACAGTGTTACTTAGTTCTTGTTTCGTGTCAACTAACCCTGAAATCAATTTTGAGAAAAGCGATTGCTCCTCAAAAATCTTTGGTAACTTATCATAAGGTGGATCGGGTTCATGAAGGATAATCGCACCCTTAAGGATGTAAGGGTATAAATTGCGAGCTAGTTGAATTTCATCTTGATTCAAAATTACAGCCAGATGACACAGGCTAAAACCCTTCATCCAGTTAATTAAATCTGGCTGTAGGTTTGGTAAATCTTGGTCATCAAACTTGCTATTAATCAATAGATATGGACGTTGATATGCAGAAGAAATTTTAGGTATAAAAGCCTGCCAATTCTGTAATCTTACTTGGCAATACTCTAGAATTTTTTCGACACCTAGCCGACAAATTTTTGGCATTCTCTCAATTGGTTCTGTTAATTCATAAGTACCTTCTTTGATGAGCAAAAATGATTCAATTATCTCTTTAACTAATTCTTGAACCAGTACTGCTGCTTGTGTAGAATGTAGATGTTGTTGACTAACAAGCCAGGATATAGCCTGATACTCAGGAGGGTGGCTTCTCGAATTAGTGTCATCTTTGATTAACTGACTGTGTGAGTCAGGTTCAAACATCAGCCGTACTTGAGAGCGAACCTCATTAGTCAGGAGTGGAATTTGCTGGCTGAGGCGTCGCAAATGGCGTTCTAATCGATCGAAGGGTTCCACGGAATGGGTAGCGTAAGTTATTTTGCCCTGTTCTAAGTAAATCGACCAATAAACTGAGTTACTCAATACTTGTAAACAAGTACTGTCTGAACAATTAGATAATTGTCTTAACAAACTTAGAGGACGTAGTTTGGTGAATGTACCTGAGTTATTCATATTTTTCAAGTTTTTTGCGGAATCAACAAGCGAACATTTGTAGATTGAAAATATGAGCTATAAAGTATTCTCTTTTTTGTAATATTTTTCTAACCACAAATTATTTATTTGAAAATATGTACATACATTAAAAATTGTAAGGTTTATAAATTCTTTGTTACATTTAGCACGTTTTACTTAATTTATCTCAAAAAACAAGTAGGTATGAATAAGGGTAAGCATCTATCATAGCGAGATTATCAGTAGATGTTGGTTAATTCTGGATTTTACTAGCTACTGACAACTCTTGAGTGAAGACCTTAATAATGACGTTTATTTATGCGCACTCACTTCAAAAAGCAAATTTAATTCCAAACTTGCGTAGTTACACTGATATACTTATAGAGTTAACAAGTTTAATTATGGTTAATTACTTTTCCTTAAAGAAACGATTCTTCTACATAAAATCTTTAAAAACTTATCTAAAAAAGTTTACGTATTTATTGTACTGTAGGTTTAATGGATATAAATTTTTGGTAGATACATTACAACAGGTAATGCTGGGTTTTGATAAACTCTTTTTTGCTAAACTAAGCTGTACTCAAGTTCATCTAAAATATATAGAGAACTTCATGAAAATAATTTGTTTAATAAAGATTAGAGCATCTACCAATAGATACTATATTCTGTAGTCGCCTCGGCGATTGGAACTATATACTCTGAGCAAAGGGAAATAAAGCTTTGGACTTTAACATAACACAAAAAGTTATGCATGATACATTAAGACTTGATGAAGTAGTAGAATTTGCTGAGAACCCAGAACCCCGTTGTCCTTGTGTACTTTTATTAGACACATCTGGGTCGATGCAAGGAGAGCCGATTGAAGCTTTAAATCAAGGTTTACTAAGCTTAAAGGATGAACTAGTCAAAAATTCCTTAGCCGCGAGACGCGTGGAAGTGGCGATCGTCACTTTTGATAGTAATATCAATGTAGTACAAGACTTTGTGACTGCCGATCAATTCAATCCACCGATTTTGACAGCCCAAGGCTTGACAACAATGGGTGCGGGAATTCATAAAGCTTTGGACATAATTCAAGAGCGGAAATCTCAGTATCGTGCCAACGGGATTGCTTACTATCGTCCTTGGGTATTTATGATTACCGATGGAGAACCCCAAGGTGAATTAGAGCAAGTGGTAGAGCAAGCATCCCAGCGTCTACAGGGAGACGAGGCGAACAAGCGGGTAGCATTCTTTACAGTTGGTGTAGAAAATGCGAATATGACGCGTTTAAATCAAATAACTGTACGTACTCCCTTAAAACTTAAAGGATTAAATTTTATCGAGATGTTTGTCTGGCTGTCAACTAGTATGTCGGCTGTTTCTCATTCTCAAGTAGACGAACAGGTAGCACTACCGCCGATTGGTTGGGGGACTGTTTAATGAAAAATTGCAGCTTGATGTTTACACAGCTAGCTGCTTGAAAAAAAATTTATGAACATATCAAAACAGATTGCTCAATGGCGGATTGTGGCTGCGTCTGTATGTGGTACAAGTCACTTAAAAAACAATCAATTATGTCAGGATGCTCATCACTGGCAGATATTGTCAGATAATGTTTTAGTGGCGGCCGCAGCAGATGGCGCGGGTTCTGCTAGCCTTGGGAAAGTGGGAGCGATGGTTGCTGTGGAGACAGCAATAGAAAACATTTCTGCCAAAGGGCTGACTCGAAAAAGTTTGACTGATGATACATTGGTGCGATCGCTCTTAAATGATGCCATATTCGCCGCCAAAAAAGCTGTGGAAGATGAGGCAGCTACTTGTGACAAACAGCCTCAAGATTTAGCAACTACCTTAATTATGCTGGTTGCCACACCAGAAGTTGTAGCTGTAGTTCAGATAGGCGATGGTTTGGCAGTGGCTAAAGATAGTCTGGGCAACCTATTGGCACTGACGATGCCTGACAGTGGTGAATACATCAACGAAACCACTTTTTTAACTTCACCCAATGCCTTAGATACAGCACAAATGAGATTATGGCGCACAGACATAGTAAACGTTGGTATCATCACCGACGGATTACAAATGCTGGCTTTGAATATGGTTGTTGGCGAACCTCACAAACCATTCTTTTTTCCGCTGTTTGAATTTGTCGCCAATACCGAGGATAAGACAGAAGCGAAGGAGCAATTGGTAAAATTTTTACGCTCAGAGCGGATTACGCAACGCACTGATGATGACTTAACACTCATTATAGCCGCATTCAACGACTCATGAGCAACAAATCTACAGGTTTCACATCTTACAATAACTTCCGTTAGCGGTAATTTCATTATGCAGGTACTACGTTGTTCCCCCAGAAAAGAAATCCTCAGTCTCAATGTCAGTTTGGGACGTGGCGGTGAAGCTTGCGTTTATGCAGTGCCAGCCGATAACGACTTGGTGGCGAAGATTTACCACAAGCCAACCGTTGCCCATGCTGAGAAACTCCAGGCGATGCTTGCCAACCCGCCAGAAAACCCTACGGCGAGTTTAGGGCATATCTCTATCGCTTGGCCAGAGGATTTATTGCGGGCAGCAGATGGCAAAAATAGCATCCTGGGGTTTTTGATGCCACGTATTCAGGGGATGCGTCCAATCATCGACTTTTATAACCCCAGAACTCGTCGGCAACATTGCCCTCTATTCAACTATCAGTACCTGCTCCGCACGGCTCGAAACTTGGCGGCAGCTTTTGCCGCTTTGCACGCTAGTGGATATTGTATTGGTGATGTGAACGAGTCTAATATCCTCGTCAGTGATACGGCACTGGTGACTTTGATAGACACAGACTCTTTCCAAGTAACCGACCCAAACAGCGATGTTGTTTATCGCTGCCCAGTGGGTAAACCAGAGTTTACTCCACCAGAACTACAGAATAAAACTTTTGCCCAGCACGATCGCGAAATTTCTCACGATTTATTTGGATTAGGGGTGCTAGTATTCCAACTCTTAATGGAAGGCACTCACCCATTTTCGGGGATTTTTCAAGGTGCGATTGAGCCACCACCTTACGAAGCACGCATTGCATCGGGTCATTTCACTTACAGCCAAAAGCGTTACGTACCCTACCTGCCGACACCCATTGCCCCCCCTTGGGAAATTCTCCATCCCAGCTTACAGGAATTATTTGTCCGTTGTTTTGAAGAGGGTCATAACAACCCACAACTACGCCCCAGTGCCCAGACTTGGCTCTCAGCCATCGCTGAAGCCGAAGATTCCCTGATTACCTGCACGACAAATCCCCAGCATCGCTACAACAACCACATGCGTAGCTGTCCGTGGTGCGAACGTACCGTGCGATTAGGTGGACGCGACCCCTTTCCATCACATCGGGCTATAGAAGCTAGAGAACATCTCCAACCGCGAGTCAAAGCGAGAAAACGCTACAATCAGACACCGCATTTTCCCCAGCGAGCCATGTCACCGCAGCTAGCTAATTACTGGCAGCCAGTAATGACTCCCAGCGGTTCATATAAACCTTCCAAAAAGTCAAAGTTGTACCCGATTATTTGTTGTTTGCTGGGTTTTGGTTTATTGGGATATGCAGACGTAATGATTAAATTTACTCAGCCGTTAGTTTCCCAAAATGCTTACACCCAACAAACAATCAAGTCTACCCAGCCAAATAATAAACTCAGCTTCGCTGATTCCTATCAGCAAGGTTATATTGCTTATAAAGAGCGAGACTATGACAAAGCAATTGTCAATTTTAGCCAAGCAATTGAACAAGAACCGACACATGCTAGAGCAATTGTAAATCGTGGTAATGCCCGCTATAACCTGAAAGACTACGAAGGAGCAGTTACAGATTATAGCCAAGCTCTGAAAATCAATCCCAATCAAACCAAAGCTCTGGTAAATCGGGGCAATGCCCGCTATATGCTCGCCGAATATAGCAACGATCCCGATCGAGAATATAATCTAGCGATCGCAGACTATAATCGAGCCATTGGTCTGGATAATAATGAAATTGAAGCTTATGTCAGACGGGGGATTGTCCGCGCCCAAATGGCTAAATACAGCGGTGAATCTCAACAAGCTTACAAAAAAGCGATCGCAGATTTTACTCAAGCCATACAACTTAATGTCTCCAAAGCCGAAGCTTACTTCCAGCGGGGTGTTGTCTATTATCAAATTGCTCAATATAGCAGTAATTATCAGCAAGAATATAATCAAGCGATCGCTGACTTTAACCAAGCATTAACTCTCAGCCCTAAACTAGCAAAAGCATATCTCAAACGAGGTATGGTTCGCTATGAAATGGCACAATATGGCGGTAGTGAAGCTAACAAAAACCAAGCGAAAGCTGTCGAAGATATACAGGCATCTGCCAAAATATTTCTTGAGCAAGATGACATGGATAATTATCAACAAGCACTCAGTAATATGTGTGTAGTCATCGAAAACAAATGTGACCCTTTATTCCAAGGCTCAAGTAACATCGAAAAAACTAACTAGAAACAAGTAAGTTTTGTTACTAACATATTGTTGGTTTTGATTTAAAAAATCAAGCATGACTAGGGTTAGCACCAGCTAATCCTAGTTATTTTATAGGTAATATTTTTATTGCATTGAGTAATTTATTTCTGTATTTATAGATATAGCACAAGCCTTCGTGGTTAGGACATTAACAGATGATAAAACTTAGACACAACAAGACTTTTCACCCAATCCCCAGCGATGCACTGAGCTTGTCGAAGTGTCACCAGTCCCCAGTCCCTTGCTATATTCATAGAGCTTTTATATAGAAAAGATTTTAATTTATCTTACCTTTATAATTTCAGCGGAAATTACAGTTAGATTATTGACGGAGAAACAGAAATCAGAAATACATTTTTCTCCCTTTAAGTGCATCCTCTTCATCTCGAAAAAGTCGAATAATCATATCCCTACAAATCTCCGAGGTAATTGCATGAAAGCGGTGATTTTGGCTGGAGGTCTTGGTACACGCCTCAGTGAAGAAACCAGTGTTAGACCCAAGCCGATGGTTGAGATTGGTGGTAAGCCAATTCTCTGGCACATAATGAAAACTTACTCTGCCCACGGCATTAATGACTTTATTATTTGTTGTGGTTACAAAGGTTACATCATTAAAGAGTATTTTGCTAACTACTTTTTACACATGTCAGATGTTACCTTCGACATGCGCTTTAACCAGATGAACGTGCATTCTGGTTATGCAGAACCCTGGCGCGTCACCTTAGTAAATACGGGTGATAATACAATGACAGGCGGACGCTTAAAGCGAATCAGCGAACATCTTGGTAATGAGACTTTTTGCTTTACTTATGGCGATGGTGTCAGTAATATTAATATCACCGAGCTAGTTAAATTTCATAAAGAACAAAATAGCTTAGGAACACTCACAGCCGTTCAACCAGCTGGACGTTTTGGTGCCATTTCTTTAGGATATGAGCAAACCAAAATCACCAGCTTTCGGGAAAAACCTGAAGGTGATGGAGCTTGGATTAATGGCGGTTATTTTGTGTTAGAACCAGAAGTAATCAACTTAATTGCTGATGACTCTACAGTGTGGGAGCAAGAGCCATTAGAAAAGCTAGCTGATATGGAACAGCTATCAGCTTTCAGACATGATGGGTTTTGGCAACCGATGGATACTTTACGTGATAAAAACTATCTCGAAGGGCTGTGGAAAAACAATCAGGCTCCTTGGAAGGTATGGTAAGAGAAGAGTTAAGAGTTAAGAGTTAGGAGTTAGGAGTTAGGAGTCAGGAGTTAAATAACAAATGACAAATGACAAATGACAAATGACTTTATAGATTTACTGTAATTTGAAGTGCGATAATACTAATGTATGATTTTGCGATTATAGGTGGGGGAATAGTTGGACTCTCAACAGCGTTGGCTTTAGGAAAACGCTATGCCAATGCTCGTATTTTAGTACTAGAAAAAGAGAGCCAATGGGCATTTCACCAAACTGGCAATAATAGCGGGGTAATTCATTCTGGTATTTACTATAAGCCAGGGAGTTTCAAAGCTAAATTTTGTCGTGATGGTTCTCGTTCAATGGTAGAATTCTGCCAAGAGCATGGAATTGACCATGAAGTTTGTGGTAAGGTAATTGTTGCAACTGAAGAACAAGAACTACCACGCTTAGAAAATCTCTACCAACGCGGCTTAGACAATGGCATAGAAGTGAAGAGAATTAGCCCCGAAGAAGTCAGGGAAATTGAGCCTCACGTAAGATGCGTAGGTGGGATTCGGGTATCCTCAACTGGTATTGTTAATTACAAGCAAGTTTGTTTAAAATATGCCCAGCTAATTCAACAGCAGGGTGGAGATTTGCACCTGAATACAAAAGTCCTGAAAATCTCTCCAAGTGGTAAAAATCAGGTACTGCAAACAAACAAAGGTAACTTTGAAACCCGCTTTGTAATTAATTGTACTGGATTGCATAGCGATCGCACCGCCAAACTAGGTCAAGTTGAACCCCAAGCCAAAATTGTGCCATTTCGGGGAGAATACTACGAACTCACCCCAGAAAAACGCTATCTAGTCAAGACACTAATCTACCCAGTTCCCAATCCAGATTTCCCCTTCCTGGGTGTCCACTTTACCCGAATGATTGATGGTAGCGTCCATGCAGGGCCAAACGCGGTTTTATCCCTCAAACGCGAAGGTTACAAAAAAACCGACTTTGACTTACGGGATTTTATGGAAGTCATCACCTATCCCGGCTTCTGGAAGTTAGCAGCTAAACACGCTGATGAAGGCATTCAAGAAATCATTCGTTCTTTTAGCAAAGCAGCCTTCACCAGAAGTTTACAAAAACTAATTCCCGAAGTGCAAGCAGAAGACTTAGTTCCCACCCATGCAGGAGTTCGCGCTCAAGCCTTAATGAACGATGGCAAGCTTGTAGACGACTTTTTGATTGTTTCCGGTCAAAACTCCATTCATGTTTGCAATGCTCCTTCTCCTGCTGCCACATCTTCTCTAGAAATCGGCAAAGCACTTGTGGCAGAAATTCCCCAACTTTCGCATCTAGAGAGTGTAGTCACTGCATAGATATCATAGTTGTTATTTCCGGGACTGCTGAATAAAAGGATGAATCTTGTATAGTCGGCATCTTTTCCAGCCTGGAAATACAAGAGACGGGTAAGATACCCATCTCCCAAGAAAAAAGTATAGTGCATCAATTACAGCTATTTTCAAGTAAATAGACCACGCGGTAGGGGCGTAAGGCCTTGCGCCCCTACAACAGATGTGGTTCAAATACATGAAAACTGCTGTAAGAACCGCTATAGAGTCCTGCTACCTAATGGGCTAGTCGGCAACTATGTAATAACTGTTAGCCGTATATATAGCGCTTCTGATTTTAGTCCAATGACCTAACCCCCAACCCCTTCCCTACAAGGGAATGGGAGTAAGATTCAAAGCCTCTCTCCTCTTAGGAGAGAGGAATGGAAGTGAGGTCAAGTTATTGCATACCAACGAAAAATATAGCGGTTTCCTCTTAGATGCAACACCCTATAGGGCAATATCTGTGCGTCCCTACTAAACGAAGAATTTAACTTATCAACACAATACAAAGGAATTAACCACAATGAAAATATTAGTAACTGGTACAGAAGGCTATCTAGGTTCGTTATTACCACCTCTGTTAATCGAACGAGGACATGAAGTTATTGGTCTAGATACCGGCTTTTATAAAGTTGGTTGGCTTTACAACCCTAGTGGAGTGACACCCAAAACCCTCAACAAAGATATCCGCAACATCACCCCTGATGATTTGGAAGGTATTGAAGCCATAGTTCACATGGCGGAACTCTCCAACGACCCCGCCGGACAATTAGCGCCCAATATTACCTACGAAATTAATCATGTAGGTTCAGTTCGTCTGGCTAGTCTAGCTAAGGCTATGGGCGTACGTCGCTTCGTATATATGTCTTCGTGCAGCGTCTACGGTGTTGCTACCGCAGGTGATGTCACAGAAGAATCCGCAGTTAATCCCCAAACAGCCTACGCAGAATGTAAAACTCTTGTGGAAAGAGATGTCAGACCACTCGCTGACGATGACTTCTCTCCCACCTTTATGCGGAATGCAACAGCCTTTGGTGCTTCTCCCAGAATGCGCTTCGATATTGTTTTAAACAACTTAGCAGGGTTGGCATGGACTAGCAAAGAAATCAAAATGATTAGTGATGGCACACCTTGGCGGCCATTAGTCCATGCATTGGATATTTGCAAAGCAATAGTTTGCACCCTAGAAGCACCACGAGACATTGTACATAACCAAATCTTCAACGTCGGAGATACAGCAAATAACTATCGCGTTAAAGAAATCGCAGAAATTATTGCTGATATTTTCCCAGATTGCAAATTGTCCTTTGGTGACAACGGCGCAGATAACCGCAGCTATCGCGTATCCTTCGAGAAAATCAACACAATCCTACCCGGATTTAAATGTGATTGGAATGCCCGACTTGGTGCCCAGCAGCTATTTGATTTATTCAGTCAGATACACATGGCTGAAGATACTTTCTTGTTTAGAGGGTTTACTCGCTTAAAACAGCTAGAGTATCTAATTCGGACAGAGCAAATTGACAAAGATTTCTTCTGGAATAAAAAATAGCTCAAGTTGCCTAGCCGCAACGGAAAAACAATCTAAGCTTCCGAATCAATACTATTTGATTCGGGCTTATTCCATCCATCAAATTATTTGCAATCAGCAAGTTAGATTTTATGGCGCTCACCTTAGCATTAGTAATCGAGTTAGCCATCTGAAAGCTAAATAAATTGCCGCTAGACTGCATCACTACATTTTGAGAAAAAGCTAAAGAAACAAAGCAGAAGATGAATAAATTGCTGACTATCGCAATTCCTACATTCAATCGTGCCCAGATTTTAGATAAACAACTTGCTTGGTTAGCCAAATCTATTAAAGGGTTTGAGTCTGACTGTGAAATATTTATTTCTGATAATTGTTCTACAGATAATACTCAACAAATTATTAAAAAGTGGCAGACAATTCTTAGTAATGTCACATTTAGATCAAATAAGAATAGTGAAAATATTGGTGTAATGAGTAATATTGCTTGTTGCTTAAAAGCTCCAACTAGTAAATATATTTGGACAATTGGTGATGACGATCCAATTCAAGATATAACCCTAGATTATGTGTTAAAAACACTAAAAAAACATTCAGATTTAGCACTAATGTTTTTAAACTTCTCTGGTCGCCAAAAACAAACAGGTCAACTTGTTGTCGAACGCTGGTTGAATAGCGATAACGACGAACTAAAAGTTGATGGTAAAACTGTATTTCAAAGTTACCTGAATGAAAATTTTGGTGGTGTACTTTTTATATCAGCAGCAATTTATCGCACAAATCTAGTGCAACGCGCTTTACAAAAATGGCCGTCTGCTACTAATAATTGGGCATCTCAAGCATATTGGACTGCATTTTGTGCTGCTTATGGAAGTGTCATCGTCACTAAAGACACTTATTTAGAATGTACTATGGGTGCTAGTCTTTTGGATCTCGACCCGACATGGAACTTTAAAATGCGATATGCGTACATACCTGAAGTTTATATAAAACTACTAAAAGTAGGATATCCTCATAAATTTTGTCAGGAAATGATTTGGCAGAATTTCCATCAAAAAACTGACTTGAAAATCCTATTAGGTGCTTTAAAACGTTGGCCTTTATTGACAATCAAGATACTTATTCCTTACCTACGTTTGTTAAGCATATCAGCTTGGACAATTCTTTTTCCACCCAAACAGCTAGAGAGTAACTTGTAACCATTCATATATCAATTTATTAACTACTATTTTTACTATGCAGAAATTACTGACCATTGCTATACCGACTTATAATCGTGCTGAATTGCTGGATAAACAGTTAGCATGGCTAGCTCAAGCTATCAAAGGTTTTGAAGATGATTGTGAAATTTTAGTTTCTGATAATTGTTCAACAGACAATACTCAGGATACGATTAAAAAATGGCAAATGATACTTAGTAATATTCCATTTAAATCAAATAAAAATCCTCAAAATTTAGGCGTCGTCAAAAATATTATGTATTGCCTAAATTCTACTACAACAAAATATGTTTGGACGATTGGTGATGATGACCCAATCCAAGATAGAGCCATTGCTTATGTAATTAGCAAACTTAAGCAATATGAAGATTTATCATTATTGTTTCTCAACTTTTCCGGTCGGAACCAAATTACTGGTGAACCAGTTCATCCACCAACAATTGTTGGTAATCGCTGGTTTGATATAGATAGCGAAGATGGTGATGGTGATGGTAAAGCTATATTTGAGCATTGTTTTTCAAAAAGTGTCGGTGCAGTCATTTTTCTGACTGCGACAATCTACCGCACTGATTTAGTGAAACGCGCTCTACAAAATTGGCAAGATGCTGAGAATAACTGGATATCTTTAGCATATTTAGCCGGGTATTGTGCCTCTAATGGTCGTGTAATTGTCACGAAAGAGACTTATTTGGAATGTGTTGTGGGTGTGAGTTATTGGCAGAAAGAACCAAAATCTGCACTTTTAATGCAATACAAACACATACCCGAAGTAATTTTGAAATTGGAGCAGAGTGGATATTCTAAGCAGTTTTGTCGGCGGATGCTTTTGCAAAACGGTAAAGAAGTCAACTTGAAAGTTTTCTTAGGTGCTTTAAGAAGATGGCCTATGTCTGCTATTCAAACAGTAGTCCCATTTTTGGCTTTAGTCGGTTTATGTGCTTTTGACGTGATGATTTCTAAAGAATTTAGTTTAGCCGAATCAAGTGAAATACCTGCTCAAGAAATACGGAGCTATAAGCCATAAGCTACTAAATTACTGATAAATCGACATTGAAATTAGAAAGAGTTTCCCATATGTTTAATCTAATTAAACGCAAATTATCTACACTATCTGCTGACTTTGAATATTATGTAGCTCGTTGGAAGCATAGCAGAAATCTACCAACATTGGAAGGGCGCGATCGCAATATCCTCAAGGCTCTCAAAAAAGATGGTGTTTGTGTCACAACACTGGCAGATTTAGGCTTCAACTCTAGCTTTGAACTGCTCAAAGCTGCTTATCAGCAATTGTCTCAGATGGAAAATCCCAACAACGACCATCTAGATGAAAAGCTGCCACAAATTTGCACAGTTACAGGTTTACCAGAGTTTTATGCCTGGGCAATGGAGAAAAGACTTCTCAATCTCATCGAAAATTATATTGGTCTACCTATTGCTTTTCATGGTGTACATTTACGTAAAGATTTCCCTAGCAAACATCAGTTTGGCACACTGCTATGGCACAGCGATGCTGAAGACCGCCGCATTATCAAAATCTTTATTTACTTGAATGATGTCGAAGAAAAAACTGGGCCTTTTGAATACATTCCCCGCTCTTTAACTTCCTTGTTTAGTTGGAATTATATTCAGCTTTACTACAAACTTTGGAAATCAGGTTATATGGGCATCGATGATGAAAAAGTAAAACCAGTCATCCCCAAATCAGCTTGGAAATCCTGCCCAGGGCCAGCAGGTACAGTCATTATTGTAGATACGAAAAATGCTTTGCATCACGGCACAGTCCGCACAGAAGAACGCTCAACACTATTCTTTTGTTACACCGCTAACCCTCCTGAAAGACCAGAACTCTGCACCCAATACTGGGATGATACTTATCCCAGAGCAGAGTTAAGGCAGCAAGTAGAAAATAGCCGATAGTCTATTAAAGGTAGTCATGTCATGCTGCTCAAGATTAAACGCAAAATATCTTCACTGGGATCTGAATTAGTTTACAGATTAGCACTTTTAAAACACGCTGCTAATTTGCCTGTACTAGAAGCAAGCGATCGCAAAATTCTTGATGACCTTAAATGTGATGGTATTCATATTACCACACTTGCTGAATTGGGATTCGATTCAACAGCAGAATTGCTCAAGGCAGCTTATGGTTATTCGTCCCAAATGGAATCTGGCAATCATGACGATTCAAAGGAAACATTTCCCCAAGTTTACACAGTTACATATTTACCTGAATTTGCTACTTGGGGAAGCGAAAAAAGGCTCCTAAACATCATTGAAAACTACATTGGCCTGCCAATCATTTTTCATGGTGTACATCTCCGCAAAGATTTCCCTAATAAAAATCAGTTTGGTACACAACTATGGCATAAAGATGCAGAAGACCGCCGCATGATCAAAATCATTATTTACTTAAATGATGTTGAAGAAAAGCACGGGCCATTTGAATATATCCCAGCCTCTTTAACCTCTTTATTTAAATTAAACTATTACCGTACTTACTACAAGCTTTGGCAATCTGGTCATTTAGGTATCACCGATGAAGAACTAAATGAAATTATCCCGAAAGAGGCTTGGAAATCTTGTATAGGATCGGCAGAAACAGTCATTATTGTCGATCCCAAAAAAGCCATACATCACGGTACATCACGCACTGAAGATAGGTTAACTTTATTCTCGTGCTACACTTCTACTTATCCCGATCGTCCAGAAGTTTGTACTCAATATCGAGACAATACTTTTCCCCAACCAAAGTTAACTGAACCAGTCAGTAATAGCGCCATATAGTTCAATACAGTTCAGTTAAGCTTTTTTCTCTCCCCCTGCTTCCCCTGCCTCCCCTGCTCCCCCTGCCTGCCTTAACAGATAAATTTGCTTAACTGAACCGTATTGCCATATAGTTCAGTTAAAGCAAGCTGCTTGTTAATCTAAAAATCTGCTCAAGACTATTTTTGATGAGATTTCTAACAAGTTAAGTTTTCAAATTTGCCAAGTTTTGTTATCGTCAATATTCCTATCAAGGTTATTCATTCATGATCTTCACTCAAACTGCACTCAAAGACGCATTCATCATTGATTTAGAAGAAAAGCCAGATCATCGTGGTTTTTTCGCTCGGTCTTTCTGCGCTCAAGAATTTGCAGCACATGGATTAAAGCCAACAGTTGCCCAATGTAATCTGTCTTTTAATTATAAAAAAGGCACTATCCGGGGAATGCACTATCAAATTCTACCAGCAGCAGAAACAAAATTAATTCGCTGTACTAAAGGCGCAATCTACGACGTAATTATTGATATGCGTCCTGAATCTCCTAGCTTTTTATCACACATTGGTGTAGAGCTAACCCCAGAAAATCGCCGCGCTTTGTATGTTCCAGAAATGTTTGCTCATGGCTATCAAGCGCTCACCGATGAAACTGAAGTTGTATATCAAGTGGGTGAATTTTACACCCCAGGATATGAAAGAGGTTTACGCTATGACGACCCATTTTTTAACATTGATTGGCCTCTAAATGTGACTGAAATCTCCGAGAAAGATTTAAATTGGCCTTTGTTGAGAATGATGACTGTTGGCGGTACAGCTTCCAGATAACTATAGCAAGGGACTGGGGACTGGGTGAAAAGCCTTTTTGTGTCTAAGTTTTATCGTCTGTTGATGTCCTAACCACCTTGACTGTTGCTATATATAGCGATCCTAAATGAGATTGTGAAAATTTTTGTTATGGTCGTCCTTTGTCATTTGTGATTACAAAGAACAAATGACTAATGACTGCCAACTATAACATCTAGCAAAAAACCAGTTAGTAGCTGTCATTAATGAAAATGTACTTAATGTTTAGCCGTAACGAATTATTAAGTGCAAAATTATCGAGAATTTGTAACACAACAAACAGTTCCAAAAAGGAGTTTAGTTCATGATTATTATCGATCGCGCCTTACAAGCCCGTGCAGCAGCAGGAAATCCTATCAAGGTGGGAATGATTGGTGCTGGTTTTATGGGTCGAGGAATTGCCAACCAAATTGTCAATTCAGTGCCAGGAATGGAGTTAGTTGCTATCTCTAATCGTCAGATTGGAGCAGCGAAACAAGCTTATTCGGAAGCAGGAATTGAAGATATTCAAGTTGTTGCAACTATCAGCGAATTAGAAAATGCGATCGCTAACGGTAAGTATGCAGTCACAGAAGACACTAAGTTACTGTGTCGGGCTGAAGGCATCGATGCATTAATCGAAGTCACGGGTGCAGTGGAATTTGGCGCTCAGATTGTTATGGAAGCGATCGCCCACCGCAAACATGTGATTATGATGAATGCCGAACTCGACGGCACCATTGGCCCTATCCTGAAAGTGTATGCTGACAAAGCAGGTGTGATTCTCAGCGCTTGTGATGGCGATCAGCCAGGGGTACAAATGAACCTTTATCGCTTTGTAAAAAGCATTGGTTTAACTCCCTTATTGTGCGGTAACATTAAAGGACTCCAAGACCCCTATCGCAATCCCACTACCCAAGAAGGATTTGCTAAACGTTGGGGTCAAAAGCCCCACATGGTGACTAGCTTCGCCGACGGAAGCAAAATTTCCTTCGAGCAAGCGATCGTTGCCAATGCCACAGGCATGAAAGTCGCCAAACGGGGAATGTTGGGATATGACTTCAGCGGTCATGTCGATGAAATGACCCAGTTATATGATGTTGAACAACTTAAAGAACTGGGCGGCATTGTCGATTATGTAGTTGGAGCAAAACCAGGCCCAGGCGTATATGTATTTGCCACTCACGACGACCCCAAGCAACGCCACTATCTCAACTTATACAAATTAGGCGAAGGCCCACTTTACAGCTTCTATACTCCTTATCACCTCTGTCATTTTGAAGTTCCCTTGTCTGTAGCGCGTGCCGTTTTATTCGGTGATGCCGTTATGTCTCCACTAGCAGGCCCGCTAGTAGATGTTGTTACCACTGCCAAAATCGACCTGAAAGCAGGAGAAACCTTAGATGGCATCGGCTACTACATGACCTACGGACAATGTGAAAATTCCGATATCGTCCAACAGCAAAATCTTCTACCAATTGGTTTAGCTGAAGGGTGTCGCCTCAAACGAGATATTTCTAAAGATCGAGTCCTCACTTATGAGGATGTAGAATTACCTGAAGGCAGACTTTGCGACCAATTACGAGCCGAGCAAAATGCCTATTTCGCTCCAGAGAAAATCTTAGTAGCAGTTGGATAATATCGGTTCTAAAAATATTCACAACAAATGAATTAGCTGTAGGGGCGTACAGCTGTACGCCCCTATATGTTTGTCGCCAGAATTTCATCAAGAGGATAGGAAGTTATACTGCTGAACACTAAAGTTGTTGATAGTAATATCAAGTCCGGGTAATTAGTTATGATTTCCACAGTCATTGCACCCCACCCCCAACCCCTCCCCGCAGGCGGGGAGGGGAGACAAAGCATAGCTTTGGCGGGGTGGGGTTCTTGAGGTTTAATGAGTAACTAAGCGGACAGGATAGTAACTTGCTGGGGAGCGTTTCAACAAACCCGATCGAAACTTTAGGTCAAATTTCATGAAAATTGCTCTCGTCCATGATTATTTAACCCAGCGAGGTGGGGCAGAGCGTGTGTTTGAACTGCTTTGTAAGCGCTATCCCGAAGCAGATATTTTCACATCTTTGTACGATCCCCAAAAAACTATCGATCTAGGCGATCGCATAGTTAATACAACCTTCTTACAAAAGATTCCTGGTGCAGCAAAATATTTCAGGTCGATGGCTCCTCTATATTTTCCTGCCTTTCGTGCCTTGGATTTGCAAAACTACGATTTAATTATTAGTAGTAGCACCAGCTTCGCCAAAGCAGTACGAAAAAATCCTAATGCCCACCATATTTGTTTTTGTCATAACGTCACCCGTTTCTTATGGGATACAGCAACTTATTTAAGAGAGTACGGGGACTATAGATATTTTGCTCCTTTAATCGAACAAGTATTTCAAGTCATGAGAAAGGTAGACTTGAAATATGCACAGGAGCCTGACCTTTACATTGCTAATTCCAGTGTTGTTGCCCGCCGAATTGAAAAGATTTATGGCAAAAAGGCAATGATGGTGAACTATCCAATTGATACTAGTAAATTTGTTTTTTCAGATATAAAAGATGAATATTATCTGGCCTCCGCCCGGATGATCGGTTATAAGCGACTTGATATAATAGTCGAAGCTTTTAATTGGTTGGGGTGGCGGCTATTAATATCTGGTGACGGGCCAGAACTAGCACGGTTAAAATCCAAAGCATTACAAAATATTGTGTTCTTGGGACACGTAAGTGATAGAACCCGCAAAGACTTGTTTTCCAAAGCCAAGTCTATTATTGTCGCAGCCTTAGAAGACTACGGATTAGTTCCAGTAGAGGCTAACGCTAGCGGTACACCAGTCATCGCTTATGGAGCAGGTGGAGTATTAGATACTCAAATACCAGGTGAAACAGGAGTCTTTTTCAAAAGACAAACACCCGAATCTCTACAAATTGCATTACTAGAAGCCAACGGCATTTCTTGGGATTACGATCGCATCCGTAATCATGCAGTAGCAAATTTTTCAGAAAATGCATTCTTTGGCAAGGTTGAGCAAATTATCAATCAAGCTTGTGGCGTGCAGCAATTATTCATTTGATTTCTGAATTTTCCACTATCAGATTACCTATTTATTTGCTCTCTCCTCATTGGCGGTTCGTAAAAAAATAGGTATTTTTCGGAGAATCTCTTAGCGTAAGTCTTGAAGACAAGGATATAAAAGTGGTTCAAACTAGTCTAAATCCTCATCTAGCTCCAGCTTCTGAAAATGAACCAAGTTACGGGCAAATGTTTGCCGTATTTGTGCGGCGATTTCCTTGGTTCTTAGCAGTATTAATTAGTTCTATTGCTATTGCCAGCATAGTAACTGTAAAAACAAAGCCTACTTATAAAAGTTCTATGCAACTGCTAGTAGAACCTAACTATCAAGGGAAAACGGAAGGTGGTGCGGGGGTAGACAATCAGTTTACTGACTCTAACGTGGTCATAGATACTGCCACTCAGCTTAACTTGATGCAAGGTTCAGGACTCATCCAGAAAGCAGTTGATAAACTTCAGTCTAATTATCCAGATATAACTTCAGCTGAAATTAAAGCTTCTTTGGTTTTAACTCAAATCAGGAGCAAAGAAGATAATGTCGCTACTAAAATCTTTCAAGTTGAATATACTGCTGGAGATCCTGAAAAAACCCAAAAAGTTTTGGATGCAATTCGACAAGTTTATCTGGAATATAACAAACAACAACAGACTTCGCGTTTACAAAAAGGTCTACAAATCATCAGGGAACAGTTAAGTAAAGCTAGTGAAGAAGTAAACGCATCTGAGACAAATTTACAAAGATTTCGTAGAAATCAGAACTTAATCGATCCAGAGTCACAGGCCAAAGCAATTGAAACAGCTTTGAATAATCTTTCCCAAGAAAGACAGACAACTCGCGCTCAGTATGGAGAAGCTTTAGCACGCCAAAAATCTTTAGAAGAACAACTTAATCGTTCTCCCCAAAATGCTCTAGTTGCTTCTCGTTTGAGTCAGTCTACTCGCTATCAAGGCTTACTAAACGAAATCCAAAAAAGCGAATTGGCACTAGCACAAGAACGCTTACGCTTTACAGATCAAACTCCGAGCGTGCAAAAACTGAAAGAACAGCTTCAGGGCCAGAAGGAATTATTGCAACAAGAGGTAGGAAGAACTTTAGGCGGAAAATCTGCTGGTGCATTCACGAATGGAGACTCTCTTCTCGAAAAAGGACAGCTGGGCCAAATCGATCTCAGCCTTGCTGGCCAGTTAGTAGAAACGCAGACAACTATAGTTGCTTTAACTGCTCGCGACCAAACTTTGGCTCAGAAAGAAAACGAGCTACGTTTGGAAATCAAACGCTTCCCGCCTCTGTTGGCTTATTACAATCGGATGCTACCGCAGCTGCAATTTAGCCGTGAAAGGTTAGAGCAGCTTTTAAGAGCAGAACAACAATTGCGACAAGAACTTTCCAAGGGTGGGTTTAATTGGGAAGTGGTGGAAGATCCCCAAAAAGGCGCACAATTAGGCCCCAATCTCCAACAGAATTTGCTGTTAGGTGCTGTGGTTGGCTTAATGTTAGGAGGCATTGCTGCCTTTCTTCGCGAATCGGCTGATGATGCAGTTCACACCACTGCTGAATTAGAGAAGCAAATGGCCATGCCGTTGTTGGGAACAACTCCCAAGTTACCGCCGGCCAAACCCAGAGAATCAATGATCAAGTTGCCTTTTGGCAAGCCAGAAGTTCTCGCCCCCTGGACGATTCAGGTATTGCAATCTCCACCGCGTTGGGAATCGCTGGATCTGATTTACAAAAACATTGAACTTTTAAATACTGTTACTAATTTAAAATCTTTGATGATTACCTCGGCTTTAGCCGATGAGGGTAAATCAGCTTTGGCGTTGGGTTTGGCAATGAGTGCTGCTCGTTTACACAAAAGGGTACTGCTGATTGATGCCAACTTACGCGATCCCAGTTTGCACCATCAACTGAATCTTCCTAATGAGCAGGGACTTTCAACTTTATTGGCGAGTGATACAACTCTACCCAACCAAATTAGTCTTCAATATTCAGGTTCCGCCTACATCGATATTTTGACTGCTGGCCCCAAACCTAACGACCCAGCTAATCTGTTGAGTTCCCCGCGGATGATCCAATTAATGACAGCATTTGAGGAAAACTATGATTTGGTTCTGATAGATGCTCCCCCAGTTCTCGGTTTGGTGGATGCCATGCTTACCGCATCATCTTGTCGTAGCGTGATTATGGTGGCAAGCATTGGTATTGTGACGCGAAGTCAGCTTAATCAAGCGACAGCTATGCTGAGTAAGTTAAATCTAATTGGGGTTGTAGCTAACGGGGTATCAAATAGTAGTAATTACGTACCCAATATCAAACAACAGCAATTGGCTCTGCGTCAAGCTGTAGAAAAGTAACTAGTACGGCTAGATGATAAATCCCCGACTTCTTAGAGAAGTCGGGGATTTTGCGTTTTGGATTTTTTCTCGTTTTTAGCCTCTGGTTAGAACCAGATTTTAGATATTGTCTCATTGTCTGGTTCCCAGTCGGAGACTGGGAATGCCGTCCTAGAGGCTTTGCCTCAAGACTTGCGGCAGAGCCGCAATGATGTGCATTTCCAGCCAGAGGCTGGAAACGAGGTTTGAAAAGGGTTTTAGCTTAAGTTGACAACAATGGGAAAAACCAGCCCTAACAACCAGAGGGTCAGAAGCCTTGTCCAACGCTGTCTCCCCCCTACACCCTTCTTTTTCACAGCAATGATTCGTGAATTGCCTCTACGTTTTGATGAACCAAATTGAATTTTGTCGCTATCGGGAAGAATTCAGTATATTTATGCTATCTTTATGAATTTTCAGAGAAATCACTGACTCTTTAAAGAATAAATAAAGAAGTTATTTGAGCGATCGCTATTTCTACAGAGTCTTATATTCTAGAGATTAAAGCACCTTCATAAAGGCTAGAAGACAAGAGCAGACTGGTTTTTAAATCTATCGAGACAATGAACACCTCAGCGTAATTAAACGTAGATATAGATTCATGGGTAATTTCCCTCTACACTTCTCTACTGTCAGTAGTTTCCGGAAAATCAAGATTTGCCCATGAATGTTAATAGTAGCAGTCCTAAATCATTTGTGAAATATTTTTGGAGTTGGCTGTCATTAGTCATTAGTCATTAGTCATTAGTCATTTGTCCTTTGTCCTTTCTTATTTGCAATTACGTAGACGCGCCAGCGGCTTCCCGCAGGGTAGGACAAATGACCAAGGACGACCATAACAAAAATTTTCACAATTTCATTTAGGATTGCTACCTATGTAATTAGTATCTGTCTAATTTGTAAATCTCTACACCAGCAGAATTCTACGCAATATGTGCTTGGCTGAATGGCAAATACTATAGCATATTTTTGCCGTCAATTCTCTCCAACTTTTTGGACTTACAACAAGATTCGGATTTGGGTCTTTGGCATTGATAGCCTTTGATAACGCCTCAGTAATTCACTTTTGTATAAACCCAAAGACATTATGACAACTTCAATAATTCCAACTTTAGAGAATTTATATGATGTAACCCAGTCACACCAAGATAATCGTGGGTACTGCACACTTCTGTGGCGGCGGGGTAAGCTGTTGGTGAAGCCGCTTGGAGGAGTGAAACAACCATACCTGGCTTCATTAGATAATAAGCGATCGCTAGTAGAATGCTTACAACATTCTCCAGTAAGTTTGGTCAGCATAGATCCAAAATTGGGTGAGACTTTACTCAAATTTTGGGCAGATGCCTGTCAAGCAGCTCAAAAACCAATATTCCTAAGCATACCCGCTGACAAAAAACTTCCTAACCAACCTTTGAGACAATTGCAGCGAATAATTGATTGGATTGCTGCTTTCGTATTGCTGCTATTAGTAAGTCCAGTCATGTTGGGATTGATTGTATTAATGCAGGTTTACTCGCCAGGGTCAATTTTTTGTTATGAATGGCATGTTGGGGAACGAGGTAAATTCTTTCAAACGATCGGCTTTTGCACCCACAATACCACACCGCTAGGACGTTGGATGGGTAAATACAATCTCGACAATCTGCCACAGTTATTTAACGTGCTACGGGGTGACATGAGTTTAACCGGATCTCGTTGTTGGACTTTGGAAGATGCAGTACAGCTAAATAAATTACCAGAAATTACAACTTCCTGGGAAGTAGAGGCACAGTCTCATCTGTTACATCTGGATAGCCAAACTCTGTAATTTATCGGTGCGGTAATTGATGATTTCATTTATCGCACTGAGGCTCAAAAAAAATTATTTATGTAGCATCCAATTCTAGATAATTAGTTTTCCAAACGCGATAAATTGCATCTCTACATCAGGGTTTTGTTACTCATTCTGAACTCTGTATCGATTTATAGATGTCTATCTACCTTGCCAAACTATTATGAGAAAATTCATGAATTTACAGCTTCCTCAACCACTCAGTAATCTGCTCAAAGCTAGCAGCTTTTGGCAGGACAACTATTTGATATTGCGAGAATTTAAACACTTTCGCAAAATTGCAGTTTTAGCTCTGATATTCTCAATTTTGGCGGCAACTTTTGAAGGTGTAAGTATTGGTTTCTTACTTTCATTTTTGCAAAGTTTAACTAGTCCCAACGCTCAACCTGTCCAAACAGGAATAGAATGGTTCGATCTTTGGATTTTGGGAGCCAAGACATCAGCAATTAATCGTTTGTATCGCGTATCTTTGCTGATTTTATTGAGTACTTGGTTACGTGCCACCTTTAATTATTTTTCTCAAGTTTATACTGAATTATCTCAACTACATCTTGCCGATCGCTTACGCAAGCAAATTTTTGAACAGTTACAATCATTATCGCTAAGTTACTTTAGTAAAACTCGTTCTGGCGAACTAATTAACACAATTACTACAGAGATTGAAAGGATCAGACAAGGTTTTAGTGGCGGAGCTTTTTTAGTAACTAGAGGACTCACAACCTTTGTTTACTTAATATCAATGTTTTTGATTTCATGGCAATTGACGATAATATCAGCATTACTATTTACACTTTTAGGTGTGGGGTTGTCAAATCTGAATGCTAGAGTCAGAGAATCAAGTTTTGGCATGACAACTGCTAATGCTAATTTTACATCAACAGCCATAGAATTTATTAATGGCATTCGCACTGTTCATTCCTGTGGTACTCAAGAATTTGAGCGTCAGCGTTACTATAAAGCTAGCGATAAGGTAATAAGTAGTACAACAAAGGTTGTATTTACCTGGACACTTGTGAAGCCAATTGCCGAAGGGGTAGCGACTACGGTATTGATTGGAATGATTATTTTGGCATTCACTAGTCTTGTCACTAATGGAACGCTACAAGTTGCTTCTTTGCTAACCTTTTTCTTTGTACTCTTTCGCTTTATCCCATTTGTTCAAGATATTAATGGCACAAGAGCATATCTTAGCACTTTACATGGTTCAGCAGACAATATTAAAAATCTGTTGACAAGTGATGAAAAATATTACTTTCAAAATGGCAGAGTTAAGTTTCAGGGATTAAAGAGGTCAATAGATTTAGTATCTGTGGATTTTGGCTATGATGATGAAAATTTAGTGCTGCATAATATTACCCTGACGATTGAAAAGGGAAAAATGACAGCGTTAGTCGGAGCATCTGGTGCTGGTAAAACAACTCTTGCTGATTTGATTCCTCGATTTTATAATGCTACAGATGGATATATTTACATTGATGAAATCGAAATCCGGCAGTTTGAAATTAACTCTCTCCGTCGCAAAATAGCTGTTGTCAGTCAAGATACTTTTATTTTCAACACTAATGTTTGGCAGAATATTGCTTACGGAACTCCAGAGGCGACAAATGAGGAAATTCAAGAAGCAGCTAAACTAGCGAATGCATTAGAATTTATTTTGGAAATGCCCGAAGGTTTTGATACCCAATTAGGAGATCGGGGTGTTAGGTTATCTGGAGGACAAAGACAGAGAATTGCGATTGCACGAGCTTTACTACGGAACCCAGAAATTTTAATTTTGGATGAAGCAACTAGCGCCTTAGATTCGCTATCTGAGCGCTTAATTCAAGATTCATTAGAAAAGCTATCTGTTGGGAAAACAGTAATTGCGATCGCTCACCGTCTTTCTACTATTTCTAAAGCAGATAAAGTTGTAGTTTTAGAACAGGGACGGATAGTAGAGCAAGGTAAGTATCAAGAACTATTGGAACTAAAAGGTAAGCTTTGGAAATATCATCAAATGCAGTATGAACTAAGGCAGCCAGATTAGAAACAACATCTAATTACCAAAGTCATTACAACATATTCATCGGCTGTATATCTTTACAGCCGTAAATCACTAATATGTATCAATAATTTTGCCAAACTAATAGTCAAATAATAAGATTTCAAACACTTATTATTCCTATAGATAAGTTATTAAAGTTCGTCCTATATACTTAAAAATCATAGAAAATATGTCCCAGGAAATCTTTGACAAAGACCTAATTTATCAATGTTCAAGTTTCGGTGTCGGTGGGAGTGGAGGTGTTGAAACTTATTTAGCTTCTCTGTTTGAACATCGGCCACCTGATGTTAGCGATCGCGTGTTAAAATCGCTTAAAAATATCGATCAAAGTCAGTTCAAACTGCTACACATCCACAGTGCAGATTTGCTATTACAGCTTACAGGCGAATGTCCTGCTATCTTCAGCGTTCATAATCACTCATTTTACTGCCCTAGCGGCACAAAGTATTTAGCAGAACAACGGACAATCTGCGATCGCAACTTCTCTTACTTAGGATGTACCTGGGGTAAATTAGCAGATAAATGTGGTAGCCGTAGACCTTTAAGAACTCTTAGAGAACTTCAAACTACTCATCAGTTTTTAGATGTCTTGAAAAGGCTAAAAATTACTTTCATTGCGAATAGCGAATATGTGCGCCAAGAGTTAATTAAAAACGGTGTATCTCCCGAACAAGTTATAACACTACATTGTGGAATCTCTATACCAGAAACAGCAAGTTCACCCCTAAGCTTGGAAGTACATCAAAATCATCGAATTTTGTTTGCTGGACGAATTGTTTCTGATAAAGGTCTGGAATGGTTACTCAAAACCTTAATACATACAGATCCAAAAATTCAACTTGATATTGCAGGTGAAGGTTGGGAACGACCACGGTTAGAAAAGTTAGCAAGCACACTCGGATTGAATCAACGAATCACTTGGCATGGTTGGTGCGATTCAGATAAATTAGATAAACTTTATCAACAGTGTTTTGCAGTCATCTTTCCTAGTGTTTGGCCTGAACCTGCTGGTCTTGTAACTCTAGAAGCATACTCTCGTTGTCGTCCTGTAATTGGTAGTGCAGTCGGAGGAATTCCAGAACATTTACAAGATGGAGAAACGGGTATTCTTGTTCCCAGCAATAATATCCAAAAGCTGGCTGATGCTATTAATGAATTGTATAGAGATTATCAAAAAAGCCGATACATGGGTGAGCAAGGTCATACTTTATTGATGAAGGAATTTACAATGGCTGCTCATGTAAATAATCTCCAAACAATTTATGCAAAAACAATAGCTGAATTTCCTTCCCAAGCGAACAAACTATATAGTATCTCTTCAGTTCAAGAAGCTGAATTTGTTAAAAATATCAAATAGTGCATCTTTTACTTAGAAAATATCAAGGGAGAAAAATATGTCATTACATCAAGAATGTCAACAACCTTTAGTCAGCGTTGTTATCCCCACCTATAATCGACCAGACTATCTCAAGCAAGCGATCGCAAGTGCAATAAAACAAACTTATCAAAATATTGAAATTATTATTTCTGATAATTGTAGTTCCGAAAATCCCCAAGCAATTGTCGCATCTTTTGGTGATTCACGTATCAAATTTTGGCAGCATCCGCAAAATATGGGAATGTTAGCTAATCAGCAGTATGGCTTTAAAATGGCGCAAGGTAAATATGTTGCTAGTCTACATGACGATGATATTTGGCATGAAGACTTTTTAGCAAAGCTTGTACCACCACTAGAAGCTAATTCTGATTTGATTCTCGCTTTTTCTGACCAATACATTATAGATGCTAATGGTATAATTAATCATACTGGTACTGAAGAAAATACACGCGCTTACAAGCGAGATAAACTAGCAAAAGGAATTTATAAACCTTTTTTCAAAATTGGATTGGTAGATAAAAGTATACCTACTGCTGCATCTTGTGTAATTCGCAATAATTTGGTGGATTGGTATAATATTCCTTCAGAAGTTGGTGGAATGTGGGATTTATATTTAACCTATCTATTTTGTATATCTGGTTATGGTGCTTACTATTGTCCTGAAAAATTGACGCGATATCGCGCCCATGAGCAAACTGATACTATGCTCAGTGGTAGTCGAGATGTGCAAGCAAAAATTCGTAAAGCTAAAAGCGAAATGTTTTGCTATCAAGTATTTATGGAAGACCCTCGGTTACAGGAATTTAGAACTCATTTTCAGCAGAAATGGTTAGAAGCTAATACTACTTTGGGAATTGGTTTGCTACGAAGCGAACAGATAGCCGCAGCACGCCCTTATTTTTGGCAAGCGCTGAATCAACAAAAATTTAATGTGCGAACTATGGCAGCACTTAGTCTTAGTTTTACGCCGCGATTTTTAACAAGTAAGTTAATCGGGGTATCGAAATAATATCTCAATATCTCTGAGTTGAGGAATTTATTTGTTAAAAAGACCTCTTGCATAAGTCGAATAGACCCCACCCCCCTTAATCCCCCCTTATAAAGGGGGGAAACTTGAAATCTTGTCCCCTCCCCAATACATACGGGGAGGGTTGGGGAGGGGTAATTCAAGGATTTTATCCTTAAGGAAATAGTGTATGAAACTTTGTATTGTTACTCATAAAATAAAAAAAGGTGATGGTCAAGGACGGGTAAACTATGAGGTTGCGAAGGAAGCAATTCGTCGCGGTCATCAATTGACATTATTAGCTAGTGAAGTCGCACCAGAACTAGAAGAAAATAGCCAAGTCAATTGGGTTAAAATTCCAGTCAAAGGCTATCCTACAGAATTTGTGCGTAATTTCATCTTTGCCCAAAAAAGTGCAGATTGGTTACGTAAACATCGCTCTGACATTGATTTAGTTAAAGTCAATGGAGCAATTAATCTGGCCGCGGCTGATGTGAATGCTGTACATTTTGTCCACAGTTCATGGTTGCGATCGCCTGTTCATATTTCCCGCAACCGCCGCGATTTATATGGTTTTTACCAATGGCTATTTACGGCTTTTAATGCCCGTTGGGAAAAACAAGCTTTCCAAAAGGCGCAGGTTGTGGTGGCTGTATCTGAAAAGGTAGCCCAAGAATTAGTCAATATTGGTGTACCGCGTTCTCGAATTAAAGTAATTGTTAATGGCGTTGACTTAGAAGAATTTACCCCTGGCCAAAGCAATCGCCAAAAATTAGGTTTACCGGAGAATGTCACCCTAGCCTTGTTTGCTGGAGATATCCGCACACCCAGAAAGAATTTAGATACAGTACTGCACGCCTTGGTGAAAGTACCCGATTTACATTTGGCGGTGGTAGGTCATATCGAAGGTAGTCCCTTCCCACAACTAGCAGCATCCTTGGGGTTAAGTGGACGCGTGCATTTTGTCGGATTTCGCCGCGATATCCCCGAAATTATGCGGTCAGTAGATTTATTTATTTTTCCTTCCCGATATGAAGCTTGTAGCCTCGTATTGTTAGAAGCACTTTCTTCAGGACTACCAGTAATTACTGCCACAGCTACCGGGGGTGCAGAGTTGGTGACACCAGAATGTGGCATCGTCTTAACCGACTCAAATGATATCGAAGCTTTGGCTGTGGCGATGATGTCCTTGGTAAGTGTAGATATGCTCATGCAGCAAATGAGTCAAGCTGCTCGTTCTGTGGCAGAACAACACAGCTGGACTACTATGGCACAAACTTATGTGGATTTATTCGAGGAGTTAAGCAAGAATGCGGAACACCGTTCTGATACCGACTTATCGCCGTCCACAAGACCTCTCACGCTGCCTTTTGGCGCTACAGGAGCAAACTAAACCAGTCGATCAGGTGATAGTGGTTGTCCGCGATACGGATGCAGAAACTTGGCAATTTCTGGCGCAATACACAGCGCACAATTTGCCACTGCATACCGTGAAAGTGACACAACCGGGGGTAGTAGCAGCTCTCAACGCCGGACTCGCAGCAGTGGAGGGCGATATTGTTTCCATTACTGATGATGATGCCGCACCCCACCCGGATTGGTTAGAGCGGATTGCAGCTTACTTTACCTGCGATCGTCGCCTCGGCGGACTAGGAGGGCGTGATTGGATATACCACGGCAGCAAATTAGAAGATGAATCCCGCCCAGTAGTGGGACAGTTGCAATGGTTTGGGCGAGTCATTGGCAACCATCATCTGGGAGTGGGAGAACCCCGCGAAGTCGATATTCTCAAGGGCGTGAACATGAGTTTTCGTACCCAAGCTATCGGACAACTGCGCTTTGACGAGCGGATGCGCGGTACTGGAGCGCAGGTACACTTTGAAATGGCATTCACCCTGGCATTAAAGCGGGCTGGTTGGAAGATCATTTACGATCCTCGCGTTGCTGTAGATCATTTTCCGGCACAACGTTTTGATGAAGATCAGCGAAATAATTTTAATGAAATTGCCTTTATTAATCTAGTCCATAATGAAACCTTAGTTTTATTAGAGCATTTGTCATTTTTCCGCCGGATTGCATTTTTGTTCTGGGCAGTATTTGTGGGTACGTGCGATAGTTTGGGCTTAGTACAATGGCTGAGATTTTTACCTACCCAAGGGCAGTTGGCAGGGAAAAAGTTATTAGCATCTTGGCGTGGACGTTGGCAGGGATATAAACAATTCGTAATTCGTAATTCGTAATTTGTCATTTGTCATTTGTCATTCGTCATTGTAGATTGATTATTTCATTTTGAATTCTTTTGAAGCCATTGGGTTTACTTATGCGTAAATCTAAAATCCAAAATCTAAAATTGAATGAATTCTAAGCAGATACTTTTCAATAGTTTTTTACAAGAAAACTATTCTCCCGAAGAGCGATCGCTACAAGGTTGGATGGCGATCGCAGGCTTTATATTACTAACTGTAGTTTGCTATTTTGGTGGTGTTACTGCCGGATTGCGCCTAATTTTCCCAGCGACAGCTTTAGTAGTAGCCTTATTTTTATACTTGCGGCATCCCATTCTCTACATTGGCTTTACCTGGTGGATTTGGTTTCTCACACCCTTAGCAACTCGCTTAGTTGATTACCGGGTAGGATGGGATGCTAGCCGTCAAATGCTCATAGCACCCTACTTAGTGGTGTTTATTACTATAGCAACATTTTTGCGACACTTTACCCGCGCTTCTCGCCAAGGGGGTTTGCCGTTTGTTTTGGCTTTTATCGGAGTTTTTTATGGCTTTCTCATCGGTCTAATTTACAACGCACCTATTCCTGTAGCACGCGGATTGATGGATTGGCTCAGTCCGGTTATTTTCGCTTTTCACTTATTTATCAACTGGCGAGATTATCCCAGCTATCGCCAGAATATTCAGCGAACATTTCTCTGGTGTGTGTTAATTTTAGGAACTTATGGCGTATATCAATTTGTGGTAGCTCCTGAGTGGGATAGGTACTGGCTCATCCAATCAAAATTATTCATGAGTTCTGGAAACCCTGTACCTTTCGGGATGCGCGTCTGGAGTACATTACACTCAGTCGGCCCCTTTGGTTCTGTTATGCAGGCTGGGTTACTGTTATTATTCACCGGTTCAGGAAGCTTAATTTTTCCGGCTTCAGCTGTTGGTTACTTATCTTTTCTATTAACACAAGCACGTACTAATTGGGGAGGCTGGTTATTTGGAATAATTATGATTATGGGTTCAGTCAAAGCCAAAATTCAAATGCGCTTAATTACCATAATTGTGGTCATGGCTATTTGTGTTGTGCCATTGACAACTATCGAACCAATTGCTGGAGTAGTAGCAGCACGTTTTGAAACTTTTTCTAATATTCAAGAAGATGGCAGTTTTAAAGATAGATCGGGAACTTACGACAGAAATCTTGGTTTAGCCCTTTCTAATGGTCTAGGTAACGGCTTAGGAAATATTTGGAAAGTCAACGAAAAAACTGGTCAAATTGAAGTAGTAGTAATTGATAGTGGCATTTTAGATATGTTTTTCACCCTTGGTTGGTTTGGAGGCATATTTTATATGGGTGGATTAATCTTTTTGATTATTACTGTTAGCAGTTATGGTGAAGGTCGTTTTGATAGTTTTCTCAGTGCTGCCCGCGCCATTGGGATCAGTTCTGCTTCACAGTTAGTTATCGGTAGCGGGATGTTGAGCGTCTCAGGAATGATTCTTTGGGGATTTTTAGCTATGGCTATGGCAGGACATAAGTACTATAGCAATCCTCAGATGTTCTCCAATATTCCTAACTTCTCTAAGAAATCGAGAATCTCATAAATCTTATCACTTAAATAGGACTTTTATAGATTATGAAAGTAATTATTGTTATGCCACTGGCCGAGCAACGAGGCGGTGGTGAAATGATGCTTTGGGATTTGGTGCAGCAGGGACGTAATGCTGGTGTTGAGTGGCTGGTGATATTTTTAGAATCCGGCCCGATGGTCGAACAAGTAAAGTCTCTCGGTATTGATGCGCGAGTTGTAGAAAGTGGACGTTTACGCCAAATCCACCGTTTTATTGGCGCTGTTTTGCGGATAGCTGCGATCGCCCGCCGCGAACGTGCAGATATAATTGTCAATTGGATGTGGATCGTGCATATATCAGGAGGTTTAGCGGCAATGTTGGCAGGGTTGCCTGCTGTGTGGTATCAACTAGAAGTACCTAGCGATAAAACTTGGTTGGTGCGACTCGCAACTTTAATCCCAGCGCGGGCAATTATCACTCTTTCTCAAGATGGCAAGCAAGCACAGGCAGAGATTTGGCCCCACAGACCAACACCTTTGGTTTATCCTGGTGTCGCATTAGACCGATTTGAGCCGAATGCTTTACCAACTCTTGAAGAAGCACGGCGAAAATTAGGCTTACCTTTACACGGGCCTTTGATTGGAATTGTGGGACGATTGCAACGATGGAAGGGAATGCACGTATTGGTGCAAGCAATGCCCAAAATTTTACAGAAGTATCCTGATGCTCATTGTGTAGTGGTTGGCGGTAAGCACGATTTGGAACCAGATTATGAGGACTTCTTGAAAGCCGAAATCACCGCTTTGGGCTTGAAAGACCAAGTAATTATGGCTGGACTACAGCGTAATATCCCGGAATGGGTGCAAGCAATGGATGTATTTGTTCATGCATCGGATAAAGAACCCTTTGGAATTGTGATTATTGAGGCGATGGCGTTGGGTAAACCTGTAATTGCTGGCAGTGCAGGCGGGCCGACAGAGATTATTACCGATGGGATGAATGGACTATTAACACCTTACGGCGATGCGGATAAATTAGCGATCGCAATTCTCCGCTATCTTGACGAGCAAGAATTTGCCCAGAGTGCAGGAATAGCTGCTAGACAACGCGCCCTCGATTTTTCAACGCAGAATTATGCCCAAAATTTTATTAGTGCAATTCGTTCTGCAATGCCTAGCCCTCTATCACAAAAGTTTTGATCGGTTTGTAGTAAGCACTTTAGTGCTTAAAAATTCAGGACTAAAGTCCTTACTACAAACGCATTTATACTTCGTAATTAATACCCTCTATGCATCTGTCCAATATAAAAAATATTTATGCAAAAGGGACTAAATCAATGTTGATTGATAGCCGCAAATTACCAATAGATGAAATTATCAATACGGAAGTTTGTATAGTTGGTGCTGGCCCAGCAGGAATTACACTCGCAAGAGAATTAATTGGGCAAGACTTTCGAGTGTGCTTACTAGAAAGTGGTGATTTGGAATTTAATCAAGAAACTGCATCTCTTGGTGAAGGTGAAACGGTTGGAGATCCTTTTCCACCCTTACAAGATATGCGCCATCGTCAATTTGGTGGAATGGCTAATGTCTGGAATATTGAAATTAATAAAAATCAACTTGGTCTGAGGCACGTGCCGTTAGACGCAATAGATTTTGAAAAACGAGATTGGGTTCCATATAGTGGCTGGCCTTTTAGTAAATCTCACCTCAATCCATTTTATGAGCGCGCGCAAGCAGTCTGTAAACTCGGTTCTTTTGCTTATGAAGCTGAGGCTTGGGAAAATGCTCAATCTCCTCGGATACATTTCACAAGTGACCGAGTTACTACCAGTATGTTTCAGTTTGGCCCGCGCGATATTTTCACCAATGAATATCGCCATCAAATCAATAAATCTCCTAATATAACTACATTCCTCAACGCCAATGTGGTAGAAATTGAGGCAGACGAAACAACTCAAACAGTGAAGCGCGTGCAAGTTGCTTGTTTATCTGGTAATAAATTTTGGGTTGTTGCAAAAGTATTTATTTTAGCCACAGGTGGGATTGAAAACGCGCGTTTGTTATTACTATCAAACAAAATTCAAAAGAATGGATTAGGCAATCAACATGATTTAGTGGGTAGATTCTTCATGGATCATCCATTTATTCGTTGTGGTCTGCTTGTTCCCCAAAATCGCAAAATCTTTAATTCGATGGCTTTGTATGATTTACGCCGCGTGAATCATGTTACAGTCATGGGAAAATTTGCTCTAACGGAACAAGTAATGCGCCGCGATAAATTACTAAATATGACCGCGTTGTTATATCCCAGAGATGAAAGGTATAGATCGGCTGCAAAGGCTTCTGCAAAAATTTTGTTCTCTTCAGTTCGACAAAGACAGTTACCTAAAAATATGTTTCAGCATTTGCAAAATGTCATTACGAATATTGATGATTTAGTAGCTGATTGGTATAAATATAATCTTAAAAAAGAATATTTATTCCCTGATTTAAGTCATGGAGGATGGTCTGAGCGTGAAGGTAATGAACAGAAATATACAAAGTTTGAAGTTCTCAGCCAAACTGAACAAACCCCAAATCCAAATAATCGGGTGACACTCAGTAATCA
The DNA here is from genome assembly GCF_034530775.1 of Nostoc sp. DedSLP04. NCBI lineage: Bacteria > Bacillati > Cyanobacteriota > Cyanophyceae > Nostocales > Nostocaceae > Nostoc > Nostoc sp. DedSLP04. Next base: position 72,295 of record NZ_JAVRCL010000013.1, read on the forward strand.
ACTAGATAAACTGGGTTGTCCGCAAGCAAAATTAATTAATTATTGGAGCGAAATAGATATTTGCAGTGTGAAGCGATCGCAGTTAGTATTTGCACAAGAGTTTGCTAGCGCCGGACTGGGTGAGTTGCAGATTGAATTAGATGGAGATCGTCCAGTTGCTTCTCTTAGTACCCATCATAATATGGGAACAACGCGTATGCATCACGACCCAAAACAAGGAGTAGTCGATGCAAATTGTCAAGTTCACGGCATCTCTAATTTATTTATGGCAGGTAGCTCTGTTTTCCCTACAGGAGGCTATGCTAATCCGACGCTGACCATTATCGCCTTGGCAATTCGATTAGCTGACCATCTGAAAGCTGAATTGTCTCACTAAGTATAACTTTGTGTAAAATCGTCACGTTTTAGATGTAGCGATCGCCTGCTTTTAGTTTAAACTCCAGTATAAAGCAACTATACCAGGAGTTGCCTATCTGTTATTATCAGTTCTGTTCAAGTCAGATAGAAATTATTCTCGGAGATCAACAATGGGCAAGAAATATGATGTTTATGGTGTAGGTAATGCTTTAGTAGATATAGAATACGAAGTATCTCCAGAGTTACTACAAAAGCTAAAGATTGATAAAGGTGTAATGACACTTCTAGATGAAGACAGTCAAAATCATATTTTGGAAAATCTCAAAAATCTTCATTGCCATAAGAGTTGTGGAGGGTCAGCAGCAAACACAATAGTGGCAATTAGTCAACTAGGAGGAAAAACTTTTTATTCCTGCAAAGTAGCTAATGATGAATTTGGAGACTTTTACATCGAAGATTTAGTCAACTCTCAGGTAGATACCAACTTAAAAAATGGCGATCGCCAATCAGGAATTACAGGTAAATGTTTGGTGTTAGTAACTCCCGATGCAGATCGCACCATGAATACATTTTTGGGAATTACTGGAGAATTTTCTACACAAGAATTAGTATCATCAGCGATCGCTGATTCAGAATATCTATATATAGAAGGATATTTAGTGGCTTCTCCCACAGGAAAAGAAGCAGCTATAAAGGCTAGAGAAATAGCTGAAAAAGCGGGAGTAAAAACTACCATGTCCCTATCTGATTACAACATGGTGAAATTTTTTAAAGATGGTTTATTAGAGATCATTGGATCTGGTTTAGACTTGATTTTTGCTAATGAAAGTGAAGCATTAGAACTAGCAGATACAGAAGATTTTCAAGTAGCTGTAGACAAACTAAAAACCCTGAGTAAGAAATTTGCCATTACTCGCGGTTCCAAAGGTTCAGTAGTATTTGACGGTCAGAAATTAATCGAAATCGCTGCACCTCAAGTAAAAGCTGTAGATACAGTAGGAGCAGGAGATATGTATGCAGGAGCTTTCCTCTATGGAATTACCCAAGGTATGAGCTATGAAGAAGCCGGAAAATTAGCATCGGCCGCAGCTTCTAAGATTGTTACATCCTATGGGCCAAGATTAAAAACTGAGGAGTTAAAAGCATTAGTTATTGCTTAGAGGATGTTTGAAAAGTATCGTATAGCATATTAAATTTTGACATTACCCCCCCAACCCCCCTTATAAAGGGGGGCTTTAAGAAACTATTTCCCCCTTATAAAGAGAGGCTTTAAGAGACTATATCCCCCTTATAAAGAGAGGCTTTAAGAGACTATATCCCCCCCTTGGAAAGGGGGGGTTAGGGGGGGTATTAGATACTTTGGGTAACAAATATGGGTAAGCTTTTTGAGACTTAACGAGAAAAGTCAGTTAGCGAATGTTGTACCAGCCAGCAATGTAAGCCCACCATTAACAGCGCCAATGGCAGCATCAACATTGGGATGATTTCTAAAGTTGTCCAACTTGCAACCCAGCCTGCTCCAGTGGGTATGATCGCTGCGCCCAAACTGGCAGCACTAGTGGCAATGCTAACAGCCGCAGGAACATGGGGATCTGGTAATCGTTGAGGGATTAACCAAATGGTTGCAGGAAAGATGGCTGCCAACCCAAAGCCAATCAACGGTAAGCTAATCCATTGATCTGGCAGTTGCCACCAAGCAAGCAATCCAATGATTACAAGACTGAGCGACATACTGATTGTGCGCACCGCCCCAAGCGATCGCAAGAAATAACCTAAGATGAAACGTCCCAATGTTAATCCCACCCAGTAAGCACTAACGCTGTAACCAGCAATCAGCGTGGGAGTGTGACGAGCGACAGACTGCACAGTGTATGCCCAGTTACCAATGCAGGCTTCAGTGCCAACATAAACCAGCAAAAGCAGCCCAGTTAGTAGTACTATCGGAGTTTGCAGCGCTCTGCCTAGATTTTCTAAGGCAGTTGTCTTTGATGGCAATATCCGTACTGTCATTGGTGTGTAGTTGAAGATGATAACGCCCAGCACGCTCACAATTAATAGGCTGACAATCCCGGCTAATACCCCATAAACTTGCCGCCAGTTCATGCCAACTGCTAACAAAGTAGTAGCGATCGCGGGGCCTGAAAGAGCGCCAATACCATAGAAAGCATGGAGCAAACCAATCAAACTAGCACTGCGGGAATCTTGCACAATGTAGGTGTTAATGCCTGCATCAATCAACCCAATGCCCAATCCCAACGCCGATCCTGCGGCAACCATGAGAAACCAGGAGGGTGAGATGGCATAGATTGTCAGTGCCATCGTCAGCGCACCCGCAGCAATCAACAGCATTCGCGCTAACCCTAGCCGACTACTCACCAGACTGCTGGTAAATGCTGCCAGAATGTAGCCGCTAATTTGACTGAGAAACAGCAGGGTGACGGTTGCGGGAGTCAGGTTATAAGTAGACAGAATCGAGGGCAGAAGAACTCCTAATCCTGCTTCAGCAATGCCAATGGCAATAAAGGCATAGAAAGCGATCGCCGAACCTATCCACAGAGGCGGTAAGGTGCGTTGATAGTCTGTCATTGGCTGGAATGCTCCTGGATCGGAAAATTTGACTGCTGAGATTTACTCTAATTACAAGAAACTTCTGGTTGTGCAAAGTATGAATAATGAAAAATCTTTTTATAACTACCAAATGGCATTATTAGTAATTATCTCAACATTTCATCACTATCTTGCTAAAAAGTTTGCAATGATTTCTCTCAAACCCTTGTAAAAAATGGATTGCAAATTTTCCGAAAAGTTTATTTATCCTTAATCTTTGAATACTTGAGCTGCTAGGAACGCTAATGCTGCTGTACCAGCGATCGCACCCCACTGAAGAAGCGGATTTTTTTCTAGCCAGTCGGAAATGCTAGGTATAACTAAGTGACCATAATCTCCGTTAACTCTGTCGTCTTCAGCAACAGGTTGGTAAAAATTATTTGGTGCATCTTCAGATTTTGGCTCAGAAGAACGTAGTAAATCGAAGCCAACGAGCAGTAACAGTGAATCTACTAATGATGGTGAGATGCGCTGTACCACATCTAATATTTTAGCTACATCCCCAACTAAGTAGTCACGAGTTGGATGTTCGGCTACGTAGAGGATAGCATCAGCTACAAGTTTAGGGTTGTAGTAAGGTGGTATCCCCGAAGGCTTTACGCCTAATTTCGTCAGACCATTATTCCAAAAGGGAGTGTCGATCACCGCAGGTTTCACACTCGTGACGCTGATGGGCCATTTTTCATGTTGCAACTCAAGGCGCATGGCTTCGATAAAGCCCTCGACTCCGTGCTTGGCTGCCGAGTAAGCACTTTGGTAGGGGAGCGATCGCTTCCCTTCCATTGAAGAGACATGAATTAGTGCCCCCCGTCCCTCACGCTTCAAATGGGGTAGGGCTGCCATTGCACCATACACTTGTCCCATAAGATCGACATCAATGATATGCTTAAACTCTTCTGGTGTTATGTTGTCGAAAGTGGCAAAGATGCCGATCGCAGAGACGTGTACCCATGTATCGAGTCGCCCGTACACTTCCACAGTTTTATCTGCGATCGCTTTAACTTGGTCAAATACTTCCACATCAGCTACGTAAAAAGTTGCCTCACCGCCAAAGCCGCGAATCTCCTCCACTAAAGACTTTAGCTTCGACTCACTCCGAGCCGAGACTACGACTTTTGCGCCGCCTCTAGCAAACTCAAGAGCTGTGACACGTCCGATTCCACTGGAGGCTCCGACGACAGAAACGACTTGCTGATTGATTGGCTTTAATTGCATAAGTGTTACGTTTTAAAATAAATTAGGGATTGGGAATTGGCTTCGAGAATGTTAAAGACTTTAGCTTCAATAGGTAATTCAGGCGCTTTGTTAGTATCAGTTGTTATTAAAAATATTTCTTAATAACTCTTATAGTACATATATATATTAATTATTATTACGGTTGCATTTCTCTGTCTATTGGGGAATCTGAAAGCGCCACAGGAAGTAGATTTCAGGGGGCAGAGGGGCAGGGGGCAGGAGGCAGGGAGCAGGGAGCAGGGGGCAGGGAGCAGGGGGCAGGGAGCAGGGGGCAGGGAGCAGGGGGCAGGGGGCAGGGGGCAGGGAGCAGGAGGCAGGGAGCAGGGAGCAGGGAGCAGGGAGCAGAAGTTCTAAAGGGAGACTGGGAGGGAGAGGTCTGTCGAACTCACGTTAACCAAAATTATTCAGCAGACCCCTAATCTAAAACCCCTATACTTTAGATGTACAGGGGTTATTTCAGCTGGCGCGGAATGCTTGAAGGAAAAGGTTAACTTGTATTTCATCCAATTAAAAACTTAAAAATAGCCATAGACAAAGCTGTACTTATTCAGGATAATATACCCCGGTTAATGTTTGCAATTGTGAACTAACAGCACTTATGTAAGTTCGATCATTTAAAACTTGTGCTGGTAATTTTTTAGCCTTGATCGCAGCTTTGACTAAATCTTTTGCAGTAATATTTCCGCGCTGACCTTGAGAAATCAAAACTCCTCCGCTAGGAACTCCTTGCTGTTTGAAAGCACCTTGGTAAGCAAGATTAACAAGATTAAACGGCTGAATATAGCTGACATTGGTAGAATTACTGCCTAATGCATCAGGATTAACTGCTGTATTTATTGATCTGGCTGTTTGAGCGCTAGCAATGCCAGATGTGAAGGCAAGAGAGGCAATGATAACTGTAGAATTTATCAATGTTGTTAATTTCATCAGGTACTCCTTAAGTAGAGTGAAGTGCAATTAATAGTTTCTACTAATAGATTCCTCTTATTTATAGAAATTAACCTCATACAATTGACTCACCCAAACGGTTGAATTGCCTTTCATCCAAATGGGTGACTTGTTGCTGCCTTCTCGTTTTGGCATATTGGTAACAGTAACCACATCTCACAACTCAACGATGAAACTGTCTCGGAGATGAAAGTCAGCCTCCGCGCCTCGATGAGTTAACGCCCAGTAAGTCACCTCACCATCTCTGTGTTTGATAACGGTAGTAATGCTAATTTCGATGGCTTGGTTTGCCGAGACGATTTTATCTAAATCGACATCTAACGCAAGTACCAAAGCATCGGTTTGATTCTGAACACTAAATGGTAGCTTTTTAAAGGCAGTTTCCTCTTGCATCCCTTGACGATATCCATCAAAGCGATAGACATTCCAGTGTCCGGCGGGGGAGAGGTTAAATTCCCAATATCGTGCAGAATCTTTAATGCCAAGAAAAAACTCGAAGCAGGTATCTTCCCAAAGTTTATGCTTGCGTGATGGTGCATTTGATGTTGGAGCAATTGCAATTTCTTTTAAGTCACCTCCAAGGTTGTAGCAAATAGTAAGTTGATTAACATTTCGGGAGATATTGCCTGTAATTTTCAAATGAGGAAAAGACTCGGTGGAAGAAAAGGATTGCAGGGAAAATGTCTGCTTGTTCATTTCATATCTTGGATAATTTTGCGAATCTGCGTTTCTTGAGATTCAATACTTTCGGTAAGCTTAAACTGAACGATCGCTCTTGCTAAGTTATGTTCTGGGTGCTTAACTTTAAAGTAGACATTCCCGGCTAAATAATCAGCAAAAAATCTCAGTCCTAGTTCAAAAGTAATTAGACGAATGGCATCATAGATATATGCATAATCATTCTCGGTCAGAAATGCCTTAGCCACAGCAAGATAACCTTGGAGGATTTCTTGACACAAATCGGTATCGAAATAAATACTTTCCCAATTCTCGGTTTCTTCGCCAGCAGGATTGCAACCCGATCGCAGACAATCGCCAATATCGTAATGTACTAAACCGGGTTTCACGGTGTCTAGGTCGATGACGCTAACGGCTTGCTGGGTAACAACGTCAAACATCACGTTATTAATTTTTGGATCGCCGTGCATCAGACGCAGGGGTAGCTTGCCTTCAGCTTTAGCATTTTCTAGAATATGTGCAAAGGCTTGGCGATCGCTAACAAACTGTAAGCAATAATTAACTTCCGAAGATTTAGGCGCACTAGTTTTCGGCAAAACTTCCTCGTAATGCTGGAGATAAAACGGTGTAATATGAAACCCTTCCAAGGTGTCAGCAAGTTTTTCTGCTGGCAAATCGCTGATTAGATTGTGGAACATCCCCAAGGCATAACCGATTTCTTTGGCGTGGGAGCGATCGCCCATACTATCAAAGGACTGGGAGCCTGGAATAAAGCTGATTGCCCGCCAAAATGAGCCATCTGCATCCCTCCAGTGGTCTTGAGCGTTTTTGGTCAACAGTACGCGTGGCACTTCCCAGCGACGATTCAGGGGTGTATCCTGCAACCTTTTTTGAACGTGTTCAGTTAAGGTACGCATATTCTGCATAATCAGTTGTGGCTGACGAAACACCTGTGTGTTAATGCGTTGCAGGACAAAATGTTGTTCCTTTGAGGAATCGAGAGTTGCTAAAAAGGTGTCATTTATATTACCACTGCCAAATGCTTTCACGCCTGTAACCTTCCCCAGTGGGGCGAATTGGTTAGCGATCGCCTCTAGATTTCGGGTATCCTGTGTATTGAATTGTTCTATCATCTGTTTCATCTCTACTACTCCTCACGTACATTGCACGAAAGCAATAGGGGATATCGTAGCGCAAGTGTCAAGATAATTTGTAATTCGTAATTCGTAATTCGTAATTCGTAATTGATTAACGAGATGTCAATTATGAATTTTTAAAAGTACTAGAGCAATTCTGAATCCATTCGTGAAAAACAAGCTCCCCAACTTTTCAAATAAGTCGGGGAGTTGCAGATTGCAATTCTCGTCAATCCCGTGTTAATTCAACAGTTAGGAAATCTCATCGCTATCAACCCACTCATCATAAGATGAGTCATAACCAGCGTAGTGAAGATAGTATTGCTGGCCTTGGATTTGCTGAATCGTTGCGGAATACCAAGCCTCTTGGTCATCATCCCAACATTTTACCTTTTGACCTACTGCATATCCATTTTCATCAGTGGAGCGAAGATCGCGAGTCCGAATGTCATCTTCGCCTACCCACTCGTCATAAGATGAACCGTAACCAAGGTAATGAATAAAGAACTGGTCATCTTGGATTTTCTCAATTGTTCCCTGATACCAATCTTCCTCATCATCATCCCAGACTTCTACAGTTTTGCTGACTTCATACTGATTCCGATCTGATTTATCTGATTTAACGGCAGATGAAACATCTTGAATCGGCTTTTGTTCTTCTTGTTTGATTTCCTCTTTTACTAGAGTGTATGCTTGCAAAATCAAACTGCGAGCGACCGTTTGAATTCCTGTATGCTCGTAGTAATTGGTAGTTTGATCTAGGAATGCTGCAACTAAATCTAAATTATCATCAGCAATCTGAATAAAATTACCCAAATTACTAGAAATTGATTGCGGGGTTATGCCCGTCTTGGATACTAAATTATTCATCCAGCCTTGCACAGAGTTGAAACCCTGGCTGATAAAACCAACTTTATCAGAAGGATTATTGCCTGGAAGAAAGTTATTAACGGCTAAGAAAACCGGATTTTGAGTTATTGCACTAGCATCAGTACCACTAATAACTCCGTGAATTTTGCTGAGAAAGTCAGGGCCCAAGGGCAGAATTCCATCTAGACAAACTAAAGCTACCATCCGCATTAGGGATGCATTTTGATAGTTGTTAGTTAGGGAATTAGCAAACTCTTGAGGATTTGGTTGAGGAATGCCGTTTAGTTTGCAAAAGGCAATGATTTCGACGGCGATTTTCAATACCAAGTCAATGGATTGAGTGACATCGGCTTTGGGAGTAACTTTGCCTAAAAAAGAGAGAAAGCCGATTTTTTCACTAACTTTATTCGCTAAAGCCGCCGCCGCCATCGCTGTGTCTGCCTTATCAATTGTTTGATAAAGTTTGATGGCAAACTGGTAGCCTTGTTGAGGATCTATGTATAAACTAGCAGCGCGATCGCGGATTTTCTGAATTACCTTAGCATCGGTAACTCCTGTAATGGCGCGAATATTATTGTCAAACCCCGTCAAATTGCTCCATTCACCTGGAGCTACATAATCAAGAGCCTTTAAAACTTTGACAGTAATATTGTCAGTCGGTAACTCGTCAACCAACTGAATAATCGATTTATCCATCAGCCGATCCTCAAAACTCCAGATATCGTTACAATACGGTTCAGAGCAGCCTACATCTAGCGTTGGCCAATTACTGAAACGTATTTATAGAGTTCCCCAACCCGATCAAAAAATAACGATGTTAGTAACAGACGCTACACCTCAAGATATTGCATAGGCGATCGAGCCGGTAGTCGCTACAGGGAAGACGGTAGTCGCTACAGGGAAGCCGGAAGTCACTACAGGGAAGGCGGTAGTCACTACAGGGAAGACGGTAGTCGCTACAGGGAAGACGGTAGTCGTTACAGGGAAGGCGGTAGTCGCTACAGGGAAGCCGGTAGTCGCTATAGGGAAGACGGTAGTCGCTACAGGGAAGAATATTTTTATCTTTGCTCAGTAATATGTTGTTATTTAACAGAGCATTAAAAATACCCCACCCTAGCCCTCCCCTTGCAAAGGGGAGGGAACTAGATTTTCGGCTTCCCCTTGAAAGATTATTGCAAATATTGTTTGGCATAAACTTGCAAAGGGGAGGGAACTAGATTTTCGGCTTCCCCTTGAAAGATTATTGCAAATATTGTTTGGCATAAACTTGCAAAGGGGAGAGAACTAGATTTCCGGCTTCCCCCCTTTGCAAGGGGGGATTGAGGGGGGTAATTTCAACTTTGCTAGGAGGAGGGAATTGTATTCCTAGTTTCTCCCCTTTGCAATGAGAGATTAAGGGAGGTAATTTGGAATTACCAAAAATCAAGATGTTATGACAGAGCTTTATAACAAAACCTCAGAGAAAGAAAAAAGACGATCGCTCCGTAATAATATGCCATCTGCTGAAAAGATTGTGTGGGAAAGGTTGAAAAATCGGCAAATTGATGGTTGCAAATTTCGTAGACAGTACAGTATTGATGTATTTGTTGTAGATTTTTATTGTCCTGAATTAAAACTTGCTATAGAAATTGATGGTGATAGCCATTTTCAAGAAGGAGCGCAGGTTTATGATTATGAACGACAATGTTTTCTTGAATCTAAAGGCACTTGTTTTTTGAGGTTTACAAATCAACAGGTTTATCAAGAGTTGGAAGGTGCGATCGCAATGATTGCACAAACGGTTTGTCAATTGCGGAAAAATACCCCACCCTAACCCTCCCCGTATGTATTGGGGAGGGAACTAGATTTCTTTTTTCCCCCCAATGCATCGGGGGGACTAAGGGGGGTAATTTGACTTATGTGTACACCTTAGCCAATGCATCGGAGGGTAATTTAATTGCAGTAGCACTAGTTGGACGAATTACCATCCCATCTCAAATCAAATCAAATAAGTAATTTTGATTGGTGATGTGTGCGATCGCTTTCCTCCAATCTACTCACAGTCTATAAACTGTAGCATTCGGCTAATCTCTGTTCACTTGCAAGGTGAGTAATTTATACTGAATAGGCTCTAACAATACAGCAAACGCTTAAGTAATCTATGATCGCACTGGAAGGGTATAAAGTCCTGACAGAACTGCACGCAAGCCCTAATTCTCAGGTTTATCAGGGATATCGAGAGTTAGATCGACAACCAGTAGTACTGAAAGTTCTGTGGCAAGAATACCCATCCCCAGAAGCGATCGCTCGGTTTAAACTTGAATACGATCTCACGCGCCGCGCTCAAGCGCCGGGAATTATCCAAGCTTATGACTTGAAAAAGTATCAAAACACCTTAGTCTTAGTTTTAGAGGATTTTGGGGGACAACCTCTGCGTGAGTTACTCAATCAATCGCCTCTACCGCTAGAGAATTTTTTGCAATTGGCTATACAAGTAGCGGCAGCTTTAGAAGAAATTCATCAGCAACAAATTATTCATAAAGACATTAATCCTGCCAATATTCTTCTCAATCCCACGACTCAACAAACGAAAATAATTGACTTTGGCATTGCTACTTTGCTGTCGCGGGAAAATCCCACGTTGCGAAATCTGAATGTTTTAGAAGGGACTCTCGCTTATATTTCTCCCGAACAAACAGGACGAATGAATCGCTCGATTGATTATCGCACCGATTTTTACTCTTTGGGAGTCACTTTCTACGAACTGTTGACACAGCATTTACCTTTTATTAGCGACGATCCTGTGGAACTGGTTCACAGTCATATTGCCAAACAACCGATTCCGCCCGATCGCATCAATCCTCAAATTCCGCCAGCGCTTTCGCAAATTGTAATGAAGTTGCTGGAAAAGACTGCCGAAACGCGTTATCAAAGTGCTTTTGGATTACAGGCAGATTTAGAGCAATGCCTAAAGATGTTGCACGCTACAGGGCAAATTTCCTTATTTAAACTAGGACAGCAAGATAACTCCAGTAGATTTCAAATTCCTCAAAAACTCTACGGACGCGAGGCGGAAGTGGCAAATTTGCTGGCAGCTTTTGAGCGAGCTAGTCACGGTGAAAGCGAAGTGATGCTGATTGCAGGTTATTCTGGAATTGGCAAATCAGCCTTGGTTCAAGAAATTTATAAACCGATTACCCAACAACGGGGATATTTTATCTCTGGGAAGTTTGACCAGTTCCAACGCAACATTCCCTACAGTTCTTTAATTCAAGCCTTTCAAGCTTTAATTCGCCAACTCTTAACTACAAGTGAAGCAGAAATTACTATTTGGCGCAAAAAATTATTAAATGCTCTTGGTGTCAATGGTCAAGTAATTATCGAAGTGATTGCAGAGGTGGAACTGATTATTGGTCAGCAGCCACCTGTTGTAGAACTATCGCCCAAGGAAGCGCAAACTCGGTTTAATTTAGTCTTGCAAAACTTCATTAAGGTCTTTACCCAAAAGGAACATCCTTTAGTGATGTTCTTGGATGACCTGCAATGGGCGGATAGTGCATCACTCCAGTTGATTCAGTTGTTAATTAGTCAAGCAGACAGTCGATATCTGTTGCTGATTGGTGCTTATCGCGATAATGAAGTCAATAAAAGCCATCCCCTGCGGACAACGATCGCATCCTTAGAACAAGCAGGGGTGGCTATTCAGGAACTCACCTTAACGCCTTTAGCATTGCCCGAAATTCAACAACTCCTGAGCGATACCTTCAACAATGCCGATTTAGCAGAAATTACTCCTTTAGCAGAACTGCTTCAGCAGAAGACTAATGGCAATCCCTTCTTCATGAATGAATTTCTGAAGTCGCTGTATGCAGAAGAATTACTCCAGTTTAATTTCACTCAGCGACAATGGCAGTGGCAATTGGCAAAAATCCAAGCAGCCCAGATTACCGATAACGTCGTTGAGTTGATGGCGCTGAAAATTCAAAAGCTGCCAGTAGCCACCCAGGAAGCATTAAAATTAGCAGCTTGTATTGGCAATTCTTTTGATTTGCATACTTTGGCGATCGCTAGCTCCAAATCCCTTGCAGATGTAGCCGCCCAACTCTGGGAAGCCGTGCAAACCGGACTCATTTTACCACAAGGCAATAACTACCAACTCTTGCAAGTTGCCGACCTAGAAGTAACAGCGTTGACAAATTTGGATGTAGTCTACAAATTCCTGCACGATCGCGTCCAGCAAGCAGCTTATTCACTGATTTCTACTGACCAAAAACAGGCAGTACACTTGCAGATTGGGCAACTGTTATTACAAGGCATTACTCCCCAAAAGCAAGAAGAAAAAATTTTTGACATTGTTAACCAACTGAATTTCGGCATCAACCTGATTACAGACCCTCAACAGCGCCAAAAACTAGCTCAGTTGAACTTAACAGCAGGTAACAAAGCCAAAGCCTCAGCCGCCTATCAGCCAGCCTTAGATTATCTGACAATGGGGATTAACAGTCTAGCAGCTAGTTGTTGGCGGCAGCAGTATCAGCTAGCTTTGGCATTGCACACCGCCGCCGCCGAAGCTGCTTATCTGGGTGGGGACTTTGAGTGCATGGATGCACTCACAGATAAAGTGCTGGAAAAGACCCGCAGCACAGTCGATCAGGTGCAGGTTTATGCCATTAAAATTCAAGCTGCGATCGCCCGCGATCGACTCTTAGCTGCTTCTCAACTCGGTCTGCAAGTTCTGCAACTGTTGGGCATTCCCTTAGCTAGCAACCCCGGTCAACCGCAAATTATGCTGGGATTGTTAAAAACTAAACTTGCTTTGGCAGGTAAGCAGGTAGACACCTTAGTTGACTTACCAAAACTCACCCATCCCAGAAAATTAGCGGCAATTCGCATCCTGGCAAGTATTGCCTCCGCAACCTACCTAGCAGCCCCGAATGTTTTTCCCTTGACGGTCTTTAAACAGGTGGAAATATCCGCCAAATACGGCAATGCGGCGGAATCAGCTTTTGCCTACGCTACTTATGGCTTGATTCTCTGTGGCGTTGTTGGGGATTTGCAAGGGGGATATAAATTTGGTGAATTAGCCTTGCAAGTACTAGACCGCTTCAATGCCAAGCACCTGCAAGCGAGAACTTTATTTGTAGTTAATTCCTTTGTTCGCCATTGGCAAGAACCACTCCAAAATACTATTCCTTCACTGCAAGCAGGATTTCAAATTGGGCGCGATACGGGTGATACCGAATACGCTGCCTTTTGTGCCAATACATCCTCTATGCATTGCTATTTTACTGGTCAAAATCTGGCTGAATTAGATGAATGTTTAGCTATCTACGCAGATGCAATTCAACTGTTTAAGAAAAAACCGATATTTGTTCTCATTCAACTTTATCGCCAAGTAGTTGCTAATTTACAGGGAAAAAATGCTAATCCCTGTCAGTTGATGGGTGAATTTTATGATGCAACGGCGATGTTAGCCCAGCATATCGAGAGTAACTATCGCACAGCTATTTTTTATATTTATACTAATCAATTAACGCTGAATTATTGGTTTGAAGATTATGCTACAGCCGTTAAGAATGCTGATTTAGCAATTCCTTATTTAGATGCGGTTGTGGCTTTATATATTGTCGGATGGTTCCACTTTTATGACTCTTTAGGGCGACTAGCTTTAGCTTCTGTTGTCAGTGCAGCAGAACGTCAAAAGTTACTTCAGCGAGTAGCTGCAAACCGGAAAAAATTGCAAGTCTGGGCAAAATTTTCTCCTGTCAACTATAGCCATAAATTAGCGCTGGTAGAAGCAGAATGGCATCGGGTGCATGGAGAATCTAGTCAGGCGATCGCTTGTTACGATCGCGCCATTGCCTTAGCCCAATCAAACCAATATTTTAATGAAGCGGCTCTCGCCAATGAATTAACTGCCAAATTTTACCTCGCCCAGAACAAATCCAAGATTGCCCAAGTATATCTGCAAGAAGCCCGCTATCTTTATTTGCAGTGGGGAGCGATCGCCAAGGTAAAAGATTTAGAAGCCAAGTATCCCCAAATCTTAACGCGCATTCTCGAAAAAGCTGTTAACTCAACTTTATCAACCACTACTTCTAGCCCGACAGGTTTCACAAGTACCAGCCGCTCCGAATCATTGGATTTGGTGACAGTCATCAAAGCTTCTCAAACCCTATCCGAAGAAATTCAGCTAGATAAACTTTTATCTAACTTAATGCGGATTTTAATAGAAAATGCCGGGGCGCAACGGGGATTTTTGCTGTTGTCAACCAAAGGCAAGTTTTTGATTGAAGCTCAGGGAACCGTTGGTGAGAATACGATTCAGGTATTGGAATCACTCAGTATTGAAGATAACCAAATTCTTTCGACTGCGATCGTTAACTATGTCATTCGCACTAAAATTAATGTAGTCCTAAACGATGCCATCAACGAAGCAGTGGGAATTGGGGAATTTATTAAAGACCCTTACATTCGCCAATACCAACCGCGATCGATTCTGTGTACTGCTTTAATTAACCAAGGAAAGTTAGCAGGAATTGTCTATTTAGAAAATAACTTGACAACCGGAGCATTTACCCCAGATCGCTTGGAATTGCTCAATCTGCTTTCAGCACAAGCAGCTATTTCCATTGAAAATGCCCGTTTGTATACCGATTTAGCCGCACTCAACAAAGCTTATGAGCGCTTTGTCCCTCGCCAATTTTTGCAATTTCTCAACAAGCAAAGCATTATAGATGTGCAATTAGGCGATCAGGTGCAGCGAGAAATGTCAGTCTTATTTACCGACATTCGCGCCTTCACCACTCTTTCAGAAAGCATGACTCCCGCCGAAAATTTCCGATTTATCAACTCCTATCTCAGCCGCATGGAGCCGATCATTCTGGAAAACAATGGCTTTATCGACAAATATATTGGTGATGCGATCATGGCCTTGTTTGCCGGAGATGCCGATGATGCCGTACAGGCGGGAATTGCCATGTTGCAGACATTAATAACCTACAACGAAAAGCGCCAAACCAAGGGCTACTCACCAATTCAAATTGGCATTGGGATTAATACTGGTTCGCTCATTTTAGGGACAGTCGGCGGGTTGAATCGCATGGATAGCACAGTGATTAGTGATGCGGTTAATCTCGCAGCGCGAATCGAAGGATTGACCAAAACATTCAACGCCCCACTTTTAATTACCGACCAAACTTTTGAACGGTTACAAAATCGCGATCGCTATGGTATTCGTGTAGTTGGTCAGGTAAAGGTGAAGGGTAAAACGAATGCTGTGACTGTTCATGAAGTGTTTGCAGCCGATCCCGCAAAAGTTAGTGCAGGTAAAACAGCGACTTTGGAGATATTTGCGTCAGCATTAGCGTGTTACGAACAACAACAATTTGCCGCAGCAGCCGGGTATTTTCAAGATTGTTTGCAGCAAAACCCGTGGGATCAAGTCGCGCAGATGTATCTTGAGCGCTGTCAGTCAGGAAAAGAAATAGCATCAATTTTTACTGACGCAGTTAAATTTTAAGGTATTTACATACTGAGTGCTGATTAAATTAAGAATTACCCCCCTTAATCCCCCCTTGTAAAGGGGGGAAACCGGAAATCTAGTTCCCTCCCCTTTGCAAGTACTTACATACTCGTCTATTCAAGAAAGACGGCTAGGGGAAACCGGAAATCTAGTTCCCTCCCCTTTGCAAGGGGAGGGTTAGGGTGGGGTAAAACTGTTATTTATCAGCTATTTCAGACTTGTGTATACACGGTAGCCCGTTGTAAGCGGTCTTTCAACTCAGCACTCTTCATAGTTGGATTCAAAAATCCTGAAAAAGCTGATGTTTGGACATTTGAGAGCAAAAACTCAACTTTTAAATTAAAACCTAGTGTTATACCTGAGGCAAAACACCAAATTAGAGTGCAATACCAGGGTATCAATTAATGAATCCTAAAATTACCGAACCCCGATTTCCAGAGGCAGCAATGACTGCCAGCCGTCAGGAAATATCGAATTTACCGATGAATGTCATCTATGGAGATGTACCGGCAGATTTATCAGGACATACGTTTATTATTGCGCCTGTAGGTAGTGTTGCCTCTGGGGGCTTACCCAATCCAAATGCAACCCACATTTTTAACGGTGATGGGATGATTTACCGCTTTGACTGGCAAGGTGGACAGGTGACTGTCAAAACGAAACTGGCACGTACACCTTGCTATTATGCAGATCGGGCAACTTTTAACAATCTTGCCTATCGCTCTCATCAATTTCGCGATCGCGGGTTGTTGCGCTTCTCCCCTTCCTTGGGCTTGCGAGATGAGGTGGATATTGCCTTTCTCGCCTTTAATACGGCTAAAGACAGCCAAGAGCGATTAATGATTACTTATGACGCTGGTCGTCCCTACGAAATTGATACCAATAGCTTAGAAGTTGTTACCCCAGTGGGAGGTAATACTGAGTGGAAATCGTTTCTACCTTTGCCCTATCCTTTCCCGCCTGTGTTGAGTACGTCTCACCCAGCCTTTGATGGTTATACCAACGAAGTTTTCTTAGTTAACTATGGGCGATCGCTGAGTAATTTTCTTGAAAGTGCGCGTTTCATTTATGACCTCGAACAACTGCCCCAAGAACTACAGCAATTGCTAAGTGCGATCGCTAAACTTTTAGAGAACAATCCTTTGCAGATTCCCTTGGGAATGTTCTCGAAGTTTTCTCAAAGTTTCTCGCAACTATTGATTGGCTGGATTGAGAAATTGTTAGGAACTGCTATGCCAGATTTTGTTCATCTGATGCGATGGGATGGTGTCGGTAAACTCCAGCAGTGGGAGTTGATACTGCCGGATGGTTCCCCGGTGCGAATTGAACAAAGCATCCATCAGTTGGCAGTTACCAAAGATTACGTGGTGGTAATGGACACCTCCTTGAAGATTGGCCCAGAACAAATCCTCAATAACCCAGTTCCCGATAGTTTGGAAACTGAGCGCTTACTGCGACGATTGTTGACGCGATCGCAGCAGCCCAATTCCCCCATTTACATCGTGCGTCGGGCTGACTTGAAGCCAGATGTGACTACTGTGGTAGTCCGCCCAGCTGTAATTCCTTTAGAAACAGTGCATTTTTTGACCGATTACGAAAACCCTGACGGTCAAATCACAATGCATACAGCCCATCTCTGCGCCACAGATATTGCCGAATGGGTTCGCAAGTATGATATCTCAAAATTTGACGCTCCCAAATCTGCGCCTCTGTGGTTGGGAGGAATGTTATCTAATGGGCAAATGGATGTGGGTCGTTTGGGTCGCTATCAAATAGATGGCGAGACAGGTCAGATTCGAGATGCCAAAGTAATTTACGATACCCGCCGTCATTGGGGTATAGGGTTCTATGCTTGTCAAGAAAAGCTGGCCTCTGGATTGCCTCCTCAACGAATTGATAATATTTATTGGCAATCTCTCGGTTTTTGGCCAGAACTGCTGACTGAGTTTATTTACAACTTGTACGAAGACTATCCCTATCGGGCTGTCCCACTAAAAGAATTACTGGAACGACAAGAAGCATTCCACAATCGCCCTTCTTCTTTGTTTCGGGTCGATACAATCAAAATGGAGGTAGCAGATTTTTATGATGCGCCCCCCGGTTATTTCATCAGTTCGCCCCAGTTTGTACCGAGATTGAACAGCAATGGCAGTTCTACAGATGGCTATATTGTCTGTACGGTATTTGGGGGAAATAACAACGAAATTTGGATCTTCCAAGCCGATCGATTAGAGGCTGGCCCTATATGCAAATTGAGCCATCCCCAACTGGATTTTGGCTTCACAATGCACACTGCTTGGTTATCTGCGATCGCACCTCGCACTGCTAGTTACGATATCCCCGTGCGACAGGATTATGAATCGTTACTTAAGCAGCCAGCCATTCGGCAATTATTCACAGAAGCAGTTTATCCGCATTTTCAGTAGAAGACATTGCGATCGCAAAATTCTCATCAGCGCACATTACTACTAAAAAATCAACAGTGTATGGCTAAAATTTCTAAAGATGCACGAATTTGTATTGTTGGGGCGGGAGCAGCCGGATTATCTACGGCTTACTTTTTGAAAAAGCAAGGCTACCGCAACGTACTTGTCTTAGAAAAAGCTGGACGGGTAGGGGGATTGTGTTATTCTATTACCTACAATTCCCGTTCCTTTGATTTGGGAGCAAATTATCTCACCCCTGCCTACAAAGAAGTCCTAAAAATCGCTGAAGAAGTCGGCGCTCAACTTTACAGTGAAGGCCCAGGGCAAGTCTACAACCCTTTTAAATCTCAACCGGGACAACCTGCCTACACCTCAATTATGAATGCCGTTACCGAGGGAACCGATCGAGTAACGTTTTTGGCAGCCGTTGGGCGCTTTTGCTGGGAGCGTCTTTGCTTAGAGCCAATTATTTCCGTTCCTGGGTTTGCCGGTATCAGTCAACATCCCGAACTGACTCAACCTTTTTCCCAGTGGTTAGCACAGAAAGATTTGTCATGTCTAGCAACTTTGTTTGAAATTCCGATTACCGCGATGGGCTATGGCTATTTAAACGAAATCCCCACCGTCTATGCTTTAAAATACATGACCCTAGAAACCTTTGGGACTTTAGTTACTTACGGTGCAGATATACGCTGCGGTTGGCCTAAACGGTTTATTGATGGTTTCCAACGCTTCTGGGAGCGTGTTGCTTGGGGAATAAATGTGCGCTTGAATATTGACATCAAAGAAATCAAGCGTGGAGCAATTACACGAGTGCGGTTCACCGAGCAAGAGCAGATTCTTGACAAGATTGTTACCCATGAAGAAGTTTTAGAATTTGACTATCTGGTTTTAGCTTGTCCGTTGACGTTGAATGTTCTCAACACTTTTCTCGATTTGTCGCCAGCAGAGAAAGACCTATTTGAGCAGATAATTCTCAATCCCTACAGTTTGATTACTTATCTAATTCCCGAACTGAAAATGCCAACCCCAGTAACTAATGTCATTCCCTTAAATGCAGTGGGGAATCCCTGGTTTATCGCTCAACAGTTTGCTGACAATGACCTGATTGCCTTTTACACTCGCTTAGATCGTGAGGGAAAAATCACTAAAACAGATGTTCTCCAAGGGATTCAAAAGACATTAGAGAATTTGGGAGTGCAGGTAGATGATGATTACTACACCTACGATAAGTGGCCTTACTTTCCTCACGTTACTTCAGAGGCCATGCAAGCGGGATTTTACGATCGCTTAGAAGCCCTGCAAGGTCAACGCAAGACCTTTTACGTGGGAGGCTTATTGAATTTTGAATTGATAGAAACAATTGTCGAGTATTCAAAAAGTTTAGTCGAGAAGAACTTTTAGCCCAGAAAAGATCCAAGAATAATCCAATGGCGATCGCACCTCAGACAAAGCCAAATCAGTAATTTTGGTTGATGATGTATGCGATCGCGTTTAATCGTGCCTACTTACGTCGGCAAAACCACGCTTTGACGCACAGCACGCTTGCGCTCGCTTTTCCGAGTACCTCCAGCCATCTGATATTCGTGGCTATTATTACCATATTTATAAGCAATACCACGCAAAATTTTCTCAGAATAGTCTGCTAATTCTTGTTCGTTTTCGACGAGCTGGGTTAGTAAGACATCGATAGTAGAGAGAGTGGTATTGTATGCTTCTAGAGATTGCCGCACCCTTTCGATTTTCTCATTATAATCTTTGACTGTTAACCCCTCTCCGACATCGAGAGTTTGACTAATAGATTTAACGCTTGCTAGACGTAGTTCAGCTTTGCCAAGAGTACGTGAATTGCGTTTTCGCCTTCCCATAATTAATACTCATTTTCTCAATTTCTCATAACTCTATAGTGGACATTTGTTGAAGAGGTTGCCATACGTGGAATTGTTGATTTTTCTGAAAAAGCCTAAAATTTGTTTGCTTTATACCAATTCGTAATTACGAATTTTGAATTACCAATTGCGAATTGGTTTAACATCAAAGCGGAAGCTGCTACAGCTTGCGCAAAACACGGAAACGTTAAAGCAGAAGTTGCTACAGCTTGCGCAAAACGCGGAAACGTTAAAGCAGAAGTTGCTACAGCTTGCGCGAAACACGGAAACGTTAAAGCAGAAGTTGCTACAGCTTGCGCGAAACGCGGAAACGTTAAAGCAGAAGTTGCTGCAAGCAAAGCGGAAGCTGCTACAACATAAAACTATTGTTCCCTGAGCGACTTGTACTGAGCGTAGTCGAAGTAAGTCGAAGGGAGCAATAGTTTTATCTTAGTGAGAGTTTTTGTGTATTTAAATCTTTTATACCCGATCTGCTCCCTGAGCGGCTTGTCCTGAGCGTTCGCGTAGCGTCTCGTAGAGAAGCCGAAGGGATCTGAAGGAAATCAAAGGGAGCGTTTTTGTGTCAGGGAGGGTTCTTGTGATGGTTGAGCGAAGCAATGCACTGCACCGTCTTTCGACAAGTTCCCTTCGACTTCGCTACCTCGGCTCCGCTCGGCACAAGTCAGGGAACGCCTTCGACTTCGCTACCTCGGCTCCGCTCGGCACAAGTCAGGGAACGCCTTTATTGAAGGGAACTTGTCAAATTGTCTAAGTGTCAAAGCTAGCCAACCTACTGTAATGAGTTTCATTTTGGCATTCGGCTAACTTATGCAACAAATTTGTATTTCCTGAAATTAGAGCTTGCTTCTTTTTTCGACTCCAACCTTGCACTTGTTTCTCACGTTCAAAAGCATCCACCACAGACTCATAATACTCGCAAAAAACTAGCTTCACAGGCAACCGTTTTGCCGTGTGGTTTGCGCCCTCACCTTGTTGATGTTGCCACAGCCGCCGCTCAAGATCCGTTGTACTACCTGTGTAGTAACTACCATCAGCACATTCAAGAATGTAGATATAAGCCATAAGTTGATTTGCGCGATCGCTTTAGTGTTCCCTGAGCGAAGTCGAAGGGAACACTTCGCTCAGGGAACACTCCCCTGCTGAATTTTTATAATTCTTGTAAAACTTGAACAGTAGCCAATTTTAGGTCAGCAAATACAAGTAATGTAGATATAAGCCATAAGCTAATTTATGCGATCGCTTTCTCGTTATAAAGAACGCTCCCTGAGCCACAAGAACGCTCCCTGAGCGACTTGTACTGAGCGTAGTCGAAGTAAGTCGAAGGGAGCAGCCGCAAATACCAGTGAAGCGATCGCCTATTTTAAAAAGTGTATTGTTTGAGTTTTAGAAGCGATCGCTTTGAAAGTTTTCCGCAAGTGTAGATCGCAGTATCAGTAATTGATTTCTGGCTGCAAAGCTAATTGCTCTTGGTAGGAATGCCATCGCAGAGAGTGCGATCGCTCACATTGGGATTTGATTGTAAATAAACCCGTAGCCAATCGCAACTGTAGCTCATCAGATCGTTGAAACTACCAGAAATTATTAAATTCTTAAGGTGATTTGGGTACATATTCCAGAGCTTGACAGTATTGTCAGAACTAGCAGAAGCAATGGTTTTGCCATCGGGGCTGAATGCTACACTATTGACCGGATTGCTATGCCCTTTAAGGGTAGTAATTTCTTTACCTGTAGCCGCATTCCAGAGTTTGACGGTATTGTCAGCACTCGCAGAAGCAATGGTCTTGCCATCGGGGCTGAATGCTACACTATTGACCCAATTGCTATGCCCTTTAAGGGTAGTAATTTCTTTACCTGTAGCCGCATTCCAGAGTTTGACGGTATTGTCAGCACTCGCAGAAGCAATGGTCTTGCCATCGGGGCTGAATGCTACACTATTGACCCAATTGCTATGCCCTTTAAGGGTAGTAATTTCTTTACCTGTAGCCGCATTCCAGAGT